>PLZT01000484.1 GCA_003152255.1 Methylocystaceae bacterium
AAGACTTGAACGCCGAGAATGACGAATAGGGGCGGCGTCTCGGTTTGAAATTTGAGCCCGTTGACGGGCGCTCGCGCCGGGGCAATCTTCCGGCTATGCTCGGCGAAACCCGGGGAGGTTGCGCTATGACGACAATAAACGATTTGATTGAGGACTGGATTCAAATGCGAGCGACACTTCAGCGGCAGCTCAAAGCGCTTGAATCTGGGCAGATAACGACCGGGGACGCTATCGTCGGAAGCACGACGGAAGACACCATAATTCGCGTCAAAAAGTGGATTAATGAACTCAATACTCTGTTGAAAGAATACACAAATGCCGCGCAAACTTCAGCCGGCGTCGAGTTCATCGCAGAGAACGGCGGCGGAGCGGGCTTTTGCGCGCGGGATGATGGTTTCTTGTCTATCCCGGCGTCCGCGAGGGCGGGAGTCCGCTCTTGCGGTTCTTCGCCGGAACCGCAAGTTTGCGCTTTGCGTTCTTTCCACCCGCCGGGATTCGGCCCCACGGTTTCTTTCTGCACGTGGATGCATTCGCCGAGGCGGCGCTCCGCACGCATGCGGATTTCGGCTGCGTCAATCTCCAGAGGCTATTGCAGCCCCAGCAATGAACAGCCAGCCGACAATAATGAGCGCAACCCAGATGGCGATAATCGGATGACCAGCGGCGAAAATAAACGCCAAAGACGCGACGATCATCGCGGCGATTCCGAGAATCACCAGCAATCTCAATTGCGGTAGCGCCAAACCGTGGCTAAATTTTCGAATGGACGCCGGTTTTGGAATATGAAATTTGTCCGCTAGTGACATGACGCCCCCTCCGCATGGCCTTTTTCGCGCTCTGTTTCGCCACGGCAAACACTCCACGCACACCTGCGGTTATTGGGATAACGTTGAGCGGGCAAAAAAGTTGCGTGTCCAGCTCCACGCCCTTATCGAGCGATGCCCCCGTGACGGCAGCGAGGTCGTCGCCAAGGGCTTCACCGCGCGCGGGCGGCGATTTGAACAGTTCTTACGCTCTTTCCCGTCGCCTCCGAAGTGCTGGCGGTAAATCGAATCGCAGAATTTGCGACTTGATCCGATTTCCTATCCCCGCCGTGCCGCGTTTCCGCGTGCAACTCCTCATAGATCGCCTTGCGGCGGAAGATCGCGGAGGCTTCCTGCGACGGCGTGAGCGGCGAGCGGGCTAGGTTCTCGTCGACCTCCGCAAGCTCGGCAATAATCTTGCGACCAAACATCGCAGGCCCTCACCTGTCGCCTGGCAATCGAATTGCTTGCTGTCACCTGTTGCCATGATCGCGATGATCGCGGCTTCCGGCGCGCAAAGGCCGCGCTTGAGCAGGAAGGATATGAGCAAATGATGCACCCGGACCTTCACCACGCAATCATATCGATCATGAAGTATGGCTCGCTCGTCCTCGCCCTTAACTTCGCTGGAAAGATCGCCGTGTTCGCCGTGAGGCATATGTAAGCCGCACGCCATCACCCCCGCGCTACCCCGCCTTCCCGGCCTCAATCCGTCGAATCGCCACTTTCACCCGTTCCCAGTGATACTCGGGGCGGCTAACGTAGTCTCCATCCAGCTGATAGTGCTGGCGTTTGCGCGCCTCGGAATAGGCTTGGTCTCCAAACCGCTCGATTAGAGCTTTGGCGTCGGCTTCCACAATGACCCGATGTGCGGCTCGGCGACGATACCAATTGGACATGGGGAAGCAGTTGGAGAGGCAGAGGTTGACTGGGCGGCGATTATTAATGGTTGGCGCAGAGGCTACGCTTGTTTCCGTCCTTTGCGCAATCGGACGCCCGGACCTTTCGACGAAGATCACGCCGGCCTGCAATCGCCAGCTGACCACGCCAGGGTTCGCGGCTGGCGCTCGATCAACGCCCAGTTCCCCCGGCCCCTCGCCCAGTGATGCAACCTTTGATGCTCGAAAAATGTTTCTCTTCCATCCACAAAATGAGGAGGGGAAGCATGACTACGCTCATAGCCCTGGCGCGCATGATGGAGAGCTACAACCACGCCGTCGCTCAGGAGAGTCAATGCGTAGCGTGGGATAAATTTATCGAGGAATGTCGCTACGATCTGCATCGTCTGCCATCGAGCGACAAAGCCGATTGCGTCGTTCCGGAGGGGTTCGCGCAATACTGGAGCCTTGTCGCCGCCGGCGAGAGTCCTGACTTCGATCCGAAAAGCGGTAACTGTTTGTCCGGTGCGTGACGCTAGGAGAAAAGCAGAAATATTGCCCTCCAGCCCCGTCTCGTCGGCAGATTCCGTATGTTCTGTCTCCGGCTATAGGCGCGTCGATGTGTCGCCGGACTGGCGCGGGCATAGAGAGGCGGGTAGGGGAGGCAGTGAGCACCCTAATTCCGATTTCCGCTCCTCGTAACGGTGGATTTTGGCGCAGAGTCGCGCCCCCACTTCTTAGTATGCAAGAGCTCTTGTTTCAGCCGAGCTTCGACGCCGACAGGTCGAGCTTTTCAATTGTCGGCGGTTGCGCAAAAAGATCGCCGGCTTTGCGACTTAGCCACCTTGGCAAACTTTGTGATATCGGCGGCAATTGCCCTGGCCTTGCTCGCCCCTCTCCTCTTTATGGAGGCAAGCTCGCCGCAATTCCCTACATTCCTCTCGAGAGGCGGACCGACCTTGGTCGCGATCATAGCCATCGCGGCGATTGTAGCCATCGCCTCGACCGTAGCCAGGGTCTACTCGGACGCCGCCCGGCCCAACCTCAATGCCCTGCGAGAGAGCGGAAGTGGGAACGGCAAAGAGAGCCGCAGCAACTATGGCGAAGGCATAAGTGTGCATGATCATCTCCTATCCATCGCAGTGGCAACGTCAGCGAAGCTAAATGGTTCCCTTGGCGAGCAAAATGACAGCGGCACAGATCGCAGAAGCGCAACGGCTAGCTAGTGAGTGGAAGCTAACCCCGTCCGCTTTCCGCAGGCGCAAAAACGGCCCTCCGCACATCCGGGCGGGCCGCTTCGTGGCGTCAGGTTGTGCAACCGTTCGCCTGCTTGAAGAATGAGCGACGTGACTCGCGCGCGCAAGAGCGTCGCATTCTGTCGTGGGTGATAGACAGTCGCGCCGCCCAAGTCTGGCACGCGTCAAGAACCTGTTGCTGAACAGCCGGTTACGAAAGCCGAAGCGCCGGAAAGCCATGTTTCCGAGGGTGCGCGGTCCATCAGGCTTCGCGATCCAGTCTTTCAGGGATACGCTCGCTGACATTCGGCACAGCCGCTCTCCTGCGAGCCAGATCGGATCGAGAGCGGCCACAAAAGGCGCGGGCGGCATTTGGGCCGTCCGGCGAAACTCGCGCCTGAACAGCTTGTCTATGCCGGCGCATGATCGTGGACGGGGAAAGCCGGGCGCATGTCGCCCGGTCGCTCGGCGTCGATCCCTCGACGCTGCGGCGGCTGCTCATGAAGGAGAGATAGCCGAGCCCGGATCAAGGCAGTATGGCTGAAGGGCGAGCCGTCCCGCATCAATGGCATTCCGATTTGTTAAGATTGCTTTCAGAGCTGGCTCGGGAACCACTTCGGGGTTTTGGGTTGGACGAGGCAAGGCGGCCAGATATCGGAGTTTGTGTACTGCACTCACTGCTAGCGTCGCCGCGCTCCAAGCGTCAAAGGGTAGGTCGGCAATGACGCCCTTAGACTGCTCCCAAGATTCTGTTGTAAACTCCTCATACCACCAACGCTTATCCTTGAGACATAGCACAACTTCAGCCCAGACGCATGATAACTCGTCTTCAACCAGTCGGCATGCCTTCCTTCTTTCATCAGCGCGAATGCGGGCCTCTTTGTTGTCATCGGCCTGCTGCTGCCTTTGTGCAAGACAATAATTTCCCAATGTAACGATGGCTCCGCCGATAATCGCCCCGGCTAAACTCCCGCCTACACTGATGATTGCCACGAGAATGGGTAATTCCATAGGCCGCCGCTCCCTACTGTAATGTGCACTGATTCCTAGACCTCCTCGCAAATGTCAATAAGTGTTTCCACCGTAGCAACGTTGAGACAGTGGAAACATTTATTGATTGCGCCGCAAAAACATCTGGTAAGCGGGCCTGTCTTTCCTCCGCAAGCGTCATGGTCACGCGAGATAGGCGTCACGCTCTTGCGCCGTCATGGCCAGTAGGGCGTCTTCAAGCTCAATCGGTCCGAGCCTGCCAAGCGACGCATGATCGACGCCGCCGCCCATAGAGGTTTCCGACGGTCCAAACGCCGTCTGGAGATCGTCGCGGAACATTCGATGCGCCTTGCTCAAGATCGCCTTGTCGGAAAGCCCGCGATTGGCCGGATCGGCGTGCGCTTTCTTCACGGCGGCGTCGAGGGCTACCATCGCCGGATAGCTCTTGGCGACCTGCTTGCCGGTTGTCGACATGAAGTCCTTGACCGCGCCAGCCCATTGGTTGTGCCGCTGGCCATCGGACATTTCCCTGGCGAGATCGGCTTTCTGCTTCTCCCACTTGATTGCGTCTTTGCGGTCCGTGATGGCGTTCAAGCCGGCGCGGAACTCCTTGGCAGTAATGTCGCCGTCGTCGAATTTCGCCGTCCAAGCGTCCTCGTGCGCCGCAAGCTGGGCGAGCATCGGGGCCGCATCGATTGCGTCGGCGTGCAAGAGCGGGAGCGGCGCAGGCGCGGCGGCCTCGTGCTCGACGGCGGGGATATTGGTTTCGTCGGTCATTGTCGTGATCCTTCTGCTGATTCGGTTGCTGCAAGCCCGCTGGCGAGCTTTTGATGGCTTGGGCCACAACAGGTCCGTCGGCCCATCGTTTGGCTCGCCAGTGGGTTTCTCTGTCGGTCAATACGGCGGCAAGATATGCTTTTCGGATTCGATGACGACGGCGAACTCGGCGAGTCCAGCGCTTTGCAACACGGTTTGAACGCGAGCCACATCTGCCCGCGCGGTGCCGCCCCGATGGTCGAGCGCGACAAGAATCTCCGTCCTGCCAAGGTTCATGAAGCCTTCGACCGCCGCGATCGCTTCAGCCGGGGTGGAAATCCATCCATACCCGGGCCAGCGAGCCTTCTCCGCGTCGCTCGGATCGCCGGCCATGAGCGGATAAACGAACCGTCCTACAATCGGAACCTCGGGCTCTGGGATGGGCTCTGGCGCGGGCGCGGGCGCGGTATATATCGGTTTGGTCGAGGTAAGCGCGCCGGCCTTAACGACGCGCGTCTCGACGCCGCCGATGCTGATGCGCTCGAACGAGAACTTGCGCGACCATTCCGCGCCCTCTCCTTTGGCCAGCGTCAGCACGCCGCCCGCGCTGTCCGAGGTCGTTTCGAGGATGACCTCGGCGCTCGCGGCTTGATCTGCCGGCAGATCGGGAACAGACACCAGGACCGGGCAGGAAGTGGCGTGGGTCGCAACATCCAGCGCGCGCGCGAACGCGCGGTGCCTGTCAGGCGGCCCAAAGGATGAGCCAGTGACGACGGCCATGTCCAACTTGCCGCCCAAGTCTATCGCCGCGTCGCGCCAACGAATTGAATTGTCTCCGATTGCCGCTGCAAAGTCGCCACGAACGCCCCATAGGACAATCGGTAGCGGTCCCGTGACGCCGCGTGCCAGGGCACAGGCTTCGATTGCCGCGCGTGTGGCGTCCAGCTCCTCAAGAGGACACGCGACCGCGATGCGGCTTGGAGCGCCGACATTGCGTCCGAACCAACCGTTGAGGCTTTGAAGCATCCCACCGGGGGTGGGGCCAAGCCCGCAACCGGCGTCTCCGGCGGCAAGGGCAACCACAAGATCAGCGATGCTCGCAGTCTTGCCTGCCCCATGCGGCCCGGTGATGTAGTTCACACCGTGTCGCGGCAAGATACCGGCGAGCAACTTTGTCTCTCTGTATTTTCCGATTTGTGACCAAGCCATCTTCGTTTCCTTTCAGTAGTTGTTGAGAATTATCGATTACGAGTGATCGATATATTCAAACACCGGCCCGATGGCCGAATGCTGGCCGTTGATGCGCTGAATGAGCATCAGCAACGGGTTCTCCTTCGATCCTTGCAGGGTCAGCTTGTCGTTAAACATGCCGAGATGGCGCGCCAGCTTGTCGAGCGCGCCGAGCTTGTCCGCGAACTTGGTCTTGCGGGTTTGAACCGAATTGCCGTCCTGATCGAAACCTTGGGAGACCTCGACGACTAGCGCGCCTCTGGTGGCCGGGTCGATTTGATCCAAGGGTCGGAGATTGCCTGCATCGTCAAACGCGCTGAGGGGGTCAGCGAAGGCTATCGCCGCAAGCTGTGCGATGACCCTCTCGGAGCTTACCTCATTGATCGCCAAGCGCTTCGCCTGCCGTTTTGCGATCTCGGCTGCGACATGAACATTTCTTGACAGGCGGTGGCCCTGCTCCTCGGCTGTCTTGTGGGAGTAGCCTGCCCTCCGCGCTGCCGCGCTCGCATTGCCGTCAACAAGGATTTCGCTGACGAAAAGCGCCTGTCGAGTCGTGAGTTTTGGTTTCGTGGTCAATGTCTTGATCCTTCATCAAGAGAGCGTGTCGCGGCCCATGAGAGCCGCGACGGTTTCAGCGGCCAGGTTGGAATGCCCTTTGAGCCTTCTTCCGCGTCGCCTCGATCTGCGCGGCTGCGGATGGCCTCAACGACGCTTCGAAGTCAGCGTAGCTCCGGCCTTGCGGCGCGTTGTTCGGCGCGCCAGGTTGGGTTCTCGGATCGACAACGGGGAGGATGCCCATTCCTCGGGCGTAAGCATCGTCGCCACTATCACCCGGCTGGGGCGGTCCTTTTGGCTGATATGCCTGCTGGACAGCGGGAGCCCACGGCGCTGGCGGGTTGCTTGGGATATTGTCGAGATTGTTTCGCGCCGAGTAGCCGACTTCACTGCCGGGCCCCGTCGACTTCGCCGAGGCGAGAGCGTCCCGAGCACCCAGCACGCCGAGAGGCTGCTGCGCTGGCCACCATGGCAGGCTGACCCCATTCCCTTGCCAGAAGGCGCGCGACCTATCGGTGATCGTCAGCGAGCCGGGCGCGGGAGGCGTCGCATCGG
This sequence comes from Methylocystaceae bacterium, assembly GCA_003152255.1. Next base: position 7,003 of record PLZT01000484.1, read on the forward strand.
GCCGAGACGAAAGGTTTGGCGCGCCCTGTCCGAAGGGCGATGAGCCGCCCGCACCTGGGCCGCCAGCCGCCGCTGTGTTGGCGTCGTATAGCTCTGCCGCCTTCGCCATCTTCTGATCGGCGGTCATCTCGACATTTTTGCCGTCCGGCCCCACCGTCGCTGGGAAGCCGTTGTTGTCTTCGAGGTTTTTGTAAAGATCGCGGATGCCGGCCGCTCGCTTCGCTGGGGCCTCGGCCGACGCCTTAGCCGTGTTCTCCTTGATCGTGTTCGCGGAGTTCACATTGGCCAGCGCGATTTCGTTTGCGAGCTTGTCTTTGCCCTTCGCGGTATCAGCAGCCCCAGCGGCCGCCGCGTCCTGGATCGATTGGTTATACGAAACAGCGGCTTGCGGGTTGATCATGAAGTGGAGGGCGCTGTGAAGGTCGCTCATCGAATTGAAGTTCCTGGTGACTTGCTCGCCGGTGTTTTTGTTCTTGTAGTTCACCGTCAGCCCGGTCGCTTTGCCGGTCGCCGGGTCGATGATCGGCGTCGCGGACGCTTCGTGGTTCGCCGGGTTGATGTAGCCGGCGTTGCTCAAGACAGCATTCAGATGCGTATTCACGCCGTCCCAATTGCCGACCTGATACGCACCCTCAAGCCGGCCGACCGAGTCGACGGCCTTCTGGAAGTCAACGCTCTTGTGGGCGTCAATGAAGGCTTGCGCTCCGGCCGTATCGCCGCTCGCAAGCAAGTCCGAGACGATCTTTGGGCCGCCGACGTTGTAATATGTCTTCATCCGGTCAGCGTGCGTCTGGTCGTAAAGGTCGCTCGCCGCCTGTTTCGACGGAACGGCCTGCCCATCGACGGAGTATGTCGGGTTGCCCTGCGCATCCTTGCTGACGAAGATCGATTTGGCTTTCGAGGCATTGTATGCGGCGTCCGAGTCGGCGGCTGCGGCCGTGTTGATAGCCGATGTGTCGTTCGCGTCCGTGATGTCGCTTTCTTTGTCCTTGAGCTGCAAGTCGCGAAGATTGGCCCCTGCGGCGTAATCCTTCTGCTGCTGGCCAAAGAGCGTCTTGTTCTGCGTCAGATTGTTGTTGCCCTGGTCGAGAGCAAGTTGCGACGCCGCGCCGGCGCGCTGGTCGCTGTTGGTCGCGAGGTTGTTGTTGAACGCCTGCTGGGCGGTGGCCGCGTCAGCCGCGTTCTGCGCGCGCGCAGCCGCCTTTCCGCGCTCAATGCCGTCCATGAAAGAGGCTATTCCTAGTCCGAAGCCGCCAGCCATGATGAGAATCCCTTCGTATTTTGCCTGATGAGTTGATCGTTCAGCGAATGGTGGGGTCGGCCTGCTGGCGCTTGTCCGTGCCCGACAAGGCCTCTTCCCAAGAGAGTGGGCCAGCGGGAGCCGTGAGCCAGTTTTGCGTGCCAGGGGTTGGCTCCGGTGTCTTGGCGGCCGGACGAAAGAACCGGAGTGCGGCGGTGAAATATTCAATGAGCATGCGCATGGTGTGTTTTCCTGTTCTGGCGCGTCACTTCACGCCTTCATTGACCAGCCGGTCGATTTCACTGGCGGGGATCAAGACGCGTCCGCCAATGCGGATCAATTTAATCTTGCCGTCTCTTTCGAGCCGATACCACGTCGATCGGCTAAGCCCGATTAAGCTTTCGCCGTCGCGAAGGCTAAAAGCTCGTTGCCGTGCCGGCGGTATTGCCGTGGCAATTGTCATGTGTGTCACCCCGGGTTATGGCGTAGGAAAAGGTGCGCCAGTAACTTGTGATGCGCCATGAAAGTATTTAGGCAAGAGGTATTTTGTCGTTTATTGAAAAAAACTACTGAAATTCCGACACCATCAATTACTTTATCCTGCTAGTTCAGATAGTTACTTTGGCTTCCAGCCGCCCCACTTTCGCGAGAGTTGTCTCGTTCCTGCGGTAGTATCGTTGCCTCACGCCGCGCGCCGTCTCTATGTCCGCGCCGGCTGCATCGAGCGCGATAACCCGCTTGCCATCAGGGAGAAGAAGGGCGAGGCCTTTTTTGTCGTGACGGCGGCCTGGCGCTACGTCGTCGAGGCCAAGCGTCTCTTGTGTCGACCACCCGAGGGCGAAAGCCTGGGCGGCCCATTGCTCGGCGAAGATCGACGCGCCTTCGACGGCACTTGCCCAGCGGTGAGGTTCGAAGCCGCTGGGCGGTCCGCCGCAAAGGAGGCGGGCGAGCGGCTCGGCCCAGTCGGGAGGCAAGCCAGCCGCTTCGAGAGACGCGGCACGGGCTTGCCATGACGGCGCGGTGACGATAGCCGCCGTGCCGATTTGGGCTTCCGAGCATGCTAAAGTTGCTAAAGGGGCTAAAGTTGAGGGTGCGGGGGTAAAAACTTTAGCACGATTAGCAACTTTAGCAGGGAGTGAAGCCGGTTTTCGGCTTTCGAAGAATGAGGGAAAGAGGTCGCTCATCGACCCCTCTCATTCACGATAGCCACCGTAGTCTTAGCTGTTTGTTTTACACGCGAGCCGCCATGGCGGTTTTGGCCTTCCTCGCCTGCTAAAGTTGCTAAAGTTGCTAAAGTTGAGGGCGTTCCTCCGTCAATTTGCCACTCGCCTCCTGCTAAAGTTGCTAAAGGGGCTAAAGTTTGAGGTGTTCCTCCGTCAATTTTAGCCATTGCCGGGTTTCGGCTTTCGAAGAAGGAAGGAAGGAGGCCACTCATCGGGCGACCTCCTTCACGATAGACCACGCCTCGCGAACGCTCTTTCCCTTGACCTTGGATGGACCTGCGACTGGAACAAGCCAGCCGTGATCCACCAGCACGGCCACCGCCGCGCGCGCCGTGGCGGCGTCACGGACCATCTTCGGTCCGTTCTGGTAAATCTCCGCAAGTCCAATATGCGGGGCGTCGTGCTGGAGAAGCCACTTTCGTAACGCCTCGGCGCGGCGTAGTTCGGGACTCGCATAACCCGCCTCGAACAGTCGCAGCGCCTCCCGCGTGTAATATTCGGCGAGGCGAATGGCGCGCCCGAACGTCTCCAGGTCGATGTGCCGAGCTTCGATATTGTCCACCAACATGAGGACAGCTGCGATGCGCGCGGCGTGTTCCGGCAACTTGTTGGAGAAGCCCCGGATCGACTCAAGGGGCTGCCCTGGCGCAAGCAAGCCCTCCACATGGTCCGCGTATTCACGCCACGCCTTTGCCGCGTCAGGCGCGAAGCACAGCACGCGCGGCTCAAGTTCATTCCTCGAATCGAGAGCCAGTGTCGGCTGGCGTTCGAGAATTGACAGGATGCGCGCGTGATAGCGGCTAATGGCCGCGCTCGACGCAGGATCAGGTTCACGCTGAAACCTCGTTCCTGCCGTCGAAGATGGTGCCGAGACAAGCACGCGACTGAGAAAGCCCTGGTCGAGCAATACCGGATCGGTAAGCATCTGCGCCGCTGCCTCAGGCTGCGCCATCAAATGCAGAGCCACCCGCTTACCACCGATGATGCTTGAGCCGTCAAGCGCCCGCACACGCTTGATTAGGGAGCCATCCCATATACCGGATAGGCCGGCAATCGTGCGGAGCTTTGCGTCAGGCGACATGCCGTGGCCGCCGATAAAAGAACCTCCCTCGTCGCTGAAAATCCCCATAGCGGGCTGGCCGCCAGCAAGGAGTTTGCATATGCCTTCGAACGTAGGCTCGCCACAAGTGAGCATCGGTTCGAGCGGCTTGGGCGGTTCGTCGCCAACGGCGTCGAGTTTGGATTTGGTAGCGAAGCGATCGTCCTTGCCTTCCAAAGCTTTTTTGCGGGCCGCGTCGAAGGCGGCTTTCAGCTTGAGATATTCCGGCACATCGGCGGCATATGCTTCTCGCAGCGCCTTTTCGCGCTTCCTGACTGGATACAGGGCCTCCCCGTCAGCTGCGCTCTTGCGTTCGCCGCTGGCCGCGACGGAGACCATAAAGAGGCTGGTGGGCTTCACATGGCCTGTCGCCGGGATTTCAACGTCCGCGTGAGCCTGAACCGCGAGACTTGCAGCCGCCAACACGCTTTGCGCCGCCAAAGTATCCGGGCATTGGATGCGGTCAACAATCGCCTTCGCAGCCGACGCCAGAATGGATCCGAGTGCATCGACCGGATACGAAGACGCCTGGGCCAACTCCCTGAACAGCGGGCGAGGGGCTTCTGCGGCTCCCATGACTTTGGCCTGCGACCCACCCTCCTTGGGCCGCGAACTATTACCGTATTTCTCGATCAGCACATTCGCAATCTTATGGCCTTCCGCTAGGTCAGCGTCGTCGTTCGCGAAGGGACGATCCTCCAGTGGCGGACGCGGTTCGTCCTTGCCCTTCCTCATGCCGCTTGCGAACGTCGCATCGAACGACGCCTGTCCGTCGTCGGCAAGCAAGCCGTTGGCTTCACATGCCGACCGTAGCGCGGAGTGAACCTCGCCTTCGGTTATCCAGCCGGGAGTCACCATAGTCCCCAGGGTGAATGCGACGTTATTGAGTAGGTTGTTGCGGCCACCCTTGCCATGAGTCGCCAGTTTTGCGGCGTCCTCAGCCAGCGCCTTTGCGGCGCAACCATGCTCGCGCGAGCCTATACCCCCACCTTTGGGAAGCGGCGCAGCCTGTGGGCGCTCCGTGACCGGCGCAGCGACGCGCTCCGGCCTCACCCGAATCAGCGCCGCTATTTTCTCAGGAAGCACGGGGATTGTGCCCGCCTTGAACGCCGTCGCCAAATCAGGCGATCCAGGCCTAGCTGCCCACATCGCGCCGTCCGCGCGCGTTGAACCGGGCGCGACGATGTATCCGCCCTGGCCGCGAACATCGATCCCCTTCGGGAGTGCGCCCGACGAATTACCGAACGTTTCACCCTCTGGTTGGCGGAAGATCAGATGTATCCCGTTGCCGGCGGTCTCGACGACGGGACAGCGCAGCCCTCTGTGCCAACGATGTTGAG
>PLZT01000360.1 GCA_003152255.1 Methylocystaceae bacterium
AAGCGTCCGATGAACGTTCGCGCTGGCAAAACCTCCCCGGAGATCAGTCTGAAACCCTCAGCCCGACAGGCTGCTAGCGAATGGTCTGCCGTCATAGGCGACGCCATTCACAATATGAGATCATCTCTGGATTTGATGGCTTCCGACATTCACCGCATCACGGGCGGGAAGCCAGAGGACACCCAATACGTTCACTTCCCCTTCTGCAAAGACCGACATGGTCTTGCCGACATGATAAGGTCGAGGCGGCTATCCGGCATAGGGCGCGATTTCCTCGACGCAATCCATGCGATTGCGCCATACAGAGGCGGGAACGATGGTCTGAGAGCCCTTCATGACCTTGACGTTATGGATAAATACCAAGCCCTCCTGCCGACGCTTTCGGTTGCAGCAATCCCTTGGCCCACCCCGGTAGACCCAAAAACAAGCCCGCCTGACTTCCGCACGCCGCTAACCATTGACGGCCAACGCCTTTTTATTATGCCGCGCCCGTTGTGCCAAATTCCTTACGGGACGCAAATTAAGGCAGAATTTCTAGTGATTTTCGATGTTGGGGCTTTCAGAGGATCGCCCGTGGTTGAACAACTGACGGCCTGTTTACGCAGCGTTGAGGCTATTTTGAGCCGCTTTCAAAGCATCGCCAGCAAGCGTGAATCCAAGAGCGGCGTAGGCAGCATAAATCCTTAGCTCATAGGAGAGTGGGTTAAAACCGAGATACCCGGCATTCGCCGGCCCGCCTCTGACCCCCTAGCATTAGTCCCTACTATGTTAAAGTGATAATTGCCGAAGCTCTCTTGAGCTTCATCAACTGGATATAGCGTCCTATATTGACCAAACAATATTCGTGGAACTGTCGATGAAAGTTGAATTTAGAAAACTTCGCGACATTAGCGAGACCATCCAGGGTGAGCGCATCGTCGAGATGCTTATCTATATGGTCCAATAGGCGGTTAAAGCGTCGCGCATAGATGTGTTGTTTCGAAGCGCGGTCATGTTTCATTGGCGGCTAATACCAAACACCGTAAATCTCGACTCATCAAGGAATCGGCTTTCGTCATTGCGAGCGGAGCGAAGCAATCCAGGAGTCGCGGGCGGCCCCTGGATTGCCGCGTCGGCTTCGCCTCCTCGCAATGACGGGCTTTCACCGGTTGTGGTCGGTTGGGCTTGGCATTACTTGCCAGAGATCGCTTCGACCGTCCTGACGCAAATTGCGAAAAAAGCGCTCTCGCCGCGAATCCAGTTGCGCCCTCGCTCGCGCTCGCGCTCTAATCCACCCGCGCCGCCGATTCGGCGCGCCTTTAAGCGAACGGCGGGGCATTTGCGATGATCGTTTCGACCACCAATGAAATCGCGGGCTATCGGGTCGTCCAGCACCTTGGGCTGGTGCGCGGCATCACCGTGCGGTCGCGCTCGGTCGTCGGCAATTTTTTCGGCGGGATACAGTCGATCTTCGGCGGCCGGCTTTCGGTTTACGCCCATTTGGCCGAGGTCTCGCGGCAGGAGGCGTTCGACCATATGTGCCAGCACGCCGCCGAGGGCGGCGCCAACGCGGTCCTCGCCATGCGCTACGACGCCACGGAAATCATGCCGGGCATCACGGAAGTGCTGGCCTATGGCGCGGCGGTCCTGGTGGAGCCCGCTTAAATGCCGCTCTGGCGCGCGAAATCGGGGGATTCTCGCGGCCAGGCGCGTGAAGGGACTTTAGAGCGTCGCGAAAATGTTTTAGAACAACTCCAATGAAACTCGTAACCACCACCGACGAACTCGCCGCCTTTTGCGAACGACTCGCAAGGCATCCCTTCGTGACCGTCGACACGGAGTTCCTGCGGGAGACCACCTTCTGGCCCAAGGTCTGCGTGATCCAGGTGGCGTCGCCGGACGAGGCCAAGGCCATCGACACGCTCGCGGAAGGACTTGATTTAACGCCCTTTCTCGATCTGATGGCCAATGAAGCCGTGGTCAAGGTGTTCCACGCCGCGCGGCAGGACGTGGAGATCGTCTGGCGCCTCGCGCGAATCATTCCCAAGCCCTTGTTCGACACGCAGGTCGCGGCGATGGTCTGCGGCTATGGCGAGCAGGTTTCCTATGTCGAGCTCGTCAAGGGAATCACCCGGGTCAATCTGGACAAATCCTCCCGCTTCACCGACTGGTCACGCCGCCCGCTGTCGGAGGCGCAGATCAGCTACGCCATCGCCGATGTGACTTATCTGCGTGATATCTATGTGCATTTGCAGGCCCGGCTGGAGCGCTCGAAGCGGATCGAATGGCTGGTCGACGAGATGCAGACCCTGACCTCTCCGGCGACCTACGAGCAGCATCCCGACGACGCCTGGGAGCGTCTGCGCCACCGCGCCCGCAAGCCGCGCGATCTCGCGGTTTTGATGGAGGTCGCGGCCTGGCGCGAGACCGAGGCGCAGAGCCGCGACGTGCCGCGCTCGCGCGTGCTCAAGGACGACGTGCTGCTCGAAGTCGCCCAGGCCGCCCCGCGCAGCCCGGACGCGCTGGCCAATCTGCGCGCATTTCCGCGCGGAATGGAGCGCTCGCGCGCGGGGGCGGACATCGTGGCCGCGATCGAGCGCGGCCTCGCGCGCGACCCGGCCAGCCTGCCCGCCGTCGAGCGGGACCGTCGCAACAACAACGGCGCGACCGTCGAACTGCTCAAGGTTTTGCTGCGACAGGTCGCCGAGGAGACCGGCGTCGCCGCCAAGATGATCGCGACCGTCGACGACCTCGAGGCGATCGCCGCCGACGACGAGGCCGATGTCGCCGCGCTACACGGCTGGCGGCGCTTGATTTTCGGCGACAAGGCGATCGAGCTGAAGCGCGGCCGCCTCGCGCTCGCCGTCGAAAACGGCAAGGTCGTCACGTTCGACTGGCAGGACGCGGAACCCGCCGCGACCGAGTGAAGCCGCGGCCGGCGCCGGTCGCGGACCAATTTGAAATTTTAAGCTTCGCGCCGGCAGCGGAAATCAGCAGGAATTTCGCACATAACTTTCGCACAAGCGAACCCGTTGATATGAATGACCGCGATGCTCGTTGTTCGCGGTAGGGACGTCCAT
>PLZT01000324.1 GCA_003152255.1 Methylocystaceae bacterium
ATGAACGGCGCGGTGCTGCCGGTGCTGGCTTTGTTCATTGTCGCGGCGGAGGAGCAGGGCGTCTCGGCCGACAAGCTCACCGGCACGATTCAAAACGACATTCTTAAAGAATTCATGGTGCGCAACACCTATATTTATCCGCCGTTTCCGTCGATGCGCATCGTCTCGGACATTTTCGCCTACACCAGCAAGAATATGCCGAAGTTCAACTCGATTTCGATCTCCGGCTATCACATGCAGGAAGCCGGCGCCTCCGCCGATCTCGAACTCGGCTATACGCTGGCCGACGGCGTCGAATATGTGCGCGCCGGCGTCGAGGCCGGGCTCGACATCGACGCCTTCGCCCCGAGACTGTCGTTCTTTTTCGCCATTGGCATGAATTTCTTCATGGAGGTCGCCAAGCTGCGCGCGGCGCGGCTGCTCTGGGCGCGGCTGATGAAAGATCTTGGCGCGAAATCGGAAAAGAGCCTGACGTTGCGCACCCATTGCCAGACTTCCGGCTGGTCGCTGACCGCGCAAGACGTTTACGTCAACGCCATCCGCACCAGCATCGAGGCGATGGCCGCGACGCAGGGTCACACGCAGTCGCTGCACACCAACGCGCTCGACGAAGCGCTGGCGCTGCCGACCGACTTTTCCGCCCGCATCGCGCGCAACACGCAGATCGTGTTGCAACAGGAGAGCGGCACGACGCGCATCATCGATCCCTGGGGCGGCTCCTATTATGTCGAGCGGCTGACCGCCGAACTCGCCAAGCGCGCCTGGACGCATATTGAAGAGATCGACAAGCTGGGGGGCATGGCGAAGGCCATCGCGCTCGGAGTGCCCAAGCAGCGCATCGAAGAGGCGGCGGCGAAAACGCAGGCGCGCATCGACACGGGCAAGCAAGTGGTGGTCGGCGTCAATAAGTTTCAGCCGCTCGACGACGTGGCGCCCGACGTGCTCAAGATCGATAATTCCGCCGTCCGCGCCGCGCAGTTGGAGAAGCTGAAACGCTTGCGCGCCGAACGCGACGAAGCGAAGACGCAAGCCTCGCTCGACGCGTTGACGGAAGGCGCGACATCTGGCGCGAATTTACTCGATCTCGCGGTGAAGGCGGCGCGGGCGAAAGCGAGCGTCGGCGAGATTTCATTCGCGCTGGAAAAAGTCTTCACCCGCCATCAGCCCAAGGCCAATGTGATCTCCGGCATATATGCGCGAGAAGCGGGAGCGGACGCGCCGGCGGTGAACCGCGTCAAGGGCATGACCAAGGCCTTCGAGGAAAACGAGAAGCGCAAGCCGCGCATTCTCGTCGCCAAGATGGGCCAGGACGGCCATGACCGCGGCCAGAAGGTCATCGCCTCCGCTTTCTCGGACCTCGGCTTCGACGTCGTGATCGGCGACCTGTTCGCGACGCCGGAGGAAGTCGCGAAAAAGGCGGCCGAGGAGAACGTTCACGTCGTCGGCGTCTCGACGATGACGGCGGGTCACCTCACGCTGACGCCCGAACTGCGCGACGCCTTGAAGCAAGCCGACCGCGAGGACATCATGATGGTGGTGGGCGGCGTGATCCCCAAGCAAGATTTCCAGGCGCTCTACGACGCGGGCGCCAGCGCCATTTTCCCGCCCGGCACCAATATTCCGCAAGCCGCGGAGGAATTGCTGCACGAGCTGAACATTCGCCTCGGCTATGCGCAGCGCGAGGCGAAGCCGGCGCGGGCGGCGAGCTGAAAGAGTTCGAGGTTCACGAATTGTCGAGCCGCGCGCGTCGCCGGCGCGACGGCCGAAAGCAAAAACGCCTTCTCCACGGCGGTCCCGAGGAGAAGGCGAACGGGCGAAAACCCTTTATGGTCTTAACGGGCCGGCGCGCATTCCCAACGCGTCACATGGCTGCTCACGCCATAGCCCTCGTCGGTCGCCACCTCCACTTCCCGGCATGACGCCCTGGAGGCGACATCGCCATGCGACGTCTGCTGCTGCGAAGAGGCGTCAATCGTTCTCGTCGCATCCGCCTGCGTTGACGCCAATGACGAGTCGAGCGCGCGCACGGAAAAATCGCCGATGGACAGCACAAGAATCATCGTCAAGGCGAAAAACACATTCTTCATGAGCGAATGACTCGCAATTGGAGGTGAAACTCAAGGGGACGGCGCCGCGTTCACTGGACGCGCGCTTCCGACGACGATGACGAATTGTAGTTGATGAGGCATGGCCTTCACAAGAAAAATTTGTCGCGAATACCCCAAAAAACCGCCTCTAGGACGACAATCCGGGAGCGAATACCAAAAGCGTCATCGGCCCAATAAGATAAAGCACGCATCCGCCGGACGATCAATATATGGGCTTTTGCGCCGCCCGGGCCGGGAGAACTTTTGGAGGCCATTGGTCACGTCGAAGCGGTCCGGCCGGGTGGCTTTCACATCGGTTTCGAGGCGAGTTCCGAAACGCTCTCGCGCCTGGGCATGGTCGCGGCGCGATCCCGCCTTCCATTCGGAAGCGACTCTTTTCCCGTCGCGGATGGCTCGCGTTCGTCCCTTCTGATAACCCTCGCCAACAGACGCCTGAACACCCCGCGCGCGCCGCGCGTCGCGAACACATGATCCGCGCCCTCGACTATCTCCACCTCCAATCCCTTGGGCAGGCTGGCCATATTGGCCGCGGCCAAGTGTTCGGCGAAGATTTCCCGCGCGGAATCCGAGGCGCCGAGAACGAGAAGAGTCTGGCAACCGCGCTCGCCCAGCGCCGACAATTCGATTTCGAGCCGGGTTCTTGGAACGGAAAGCTTCGGGAATCGCGATATCAGCGCCTTTTTGCCTCGCGCGGCTATTGCGCCAAGGATCGACAGCAAGGCGCCAAGGTCCACCTGCCCCGCGACGACGCGTCGCCACGCGTCGACGCTGAGCGCCTTCGTGAGATAGGTCGAAGTGGAGCCGAACGTGCCCTGTCGGGCGTCCGCGAGCTGTTCGCTCGAAAGAGGAAGCCAGAACTGCGGATTGACGAGCAGAAGCCGTCTAATGCGAATGTCCTTCAAGGCGGAGCGGAACGCGAGAAACGCGCCGCTGCAGACGCCGGCCACGCTAATGTCGTCGAACCCTGCGGCCTCCAACGCGTCGATGGCCCGCGAAACATCCGCGGCGCGCTCTTCGTGATGAATGACGGCGAGCGGTCCCTCGGGCAGCCAATCCGAATCGCCGATGCCCAAGCAATTCATCCGCAAGGTCGCATGGCCCTGTCCCGCGAGAAAGCGGGCATGTTCCACCATGGTGCGTCCGGAGCCGATGTGATGATTGGCGCCCGTATTCAGCAATATCATGGCTGGGCGCCCGCGCTCTTTTGTCTCGGTCCTCGGACGGCAAAGGACGCCAACCAGCCTGTCCGCCTCCCCGAAGCGCAGGACGGATTCCACGAAATTCTCCGTTTCGATCCCACGCGTGGCGACGATCGCGCGGGCTTGTCCCTCCCGGGCTCCCTCTCGCGCCCAGTCGACGATGGATTGGATATCCTCCAGCGGAGCGGGTGTTGGAATGGTCGAGGGGCGCCACGCGCCCACCTCGGACAATTGCGAACGCGCGACCGAGCAACCGAGCGATTTCAGCTTTTCCGCGAATGCGTCATAGCGACCAGACGCAGGTTCCCCGACGATCAAAATCCGCCGCGCGGGCGGTCGCGCGACCGACTGGAGATCGATCTTCATGATCGCGTCGATGGCGTCGCGATCGAACTCGAAGCCTTCGATCGAAATGCGGTCGGCGCTGAAGGCCTCGATGGTGTTGGCGCCGCCCCGCGCGGCGATGACCTTCGCCAGCGCTTTTTGCTCGAGCAAGAACGACTTGCCGCGAAGGACCGGCGTCACAAGCGCGAGGCTGTCGACGGCGTTGTCCGCGAGCGCCGCCTCCAGCGCGAAGGTCGCTCCGAGCCTCAGCCCGATCAGCACGACTTCGCTCACGCCGGTGTGTTCCCGCAGGAATTCCGCCGCTTGGCGAATCGACGAGATCGAGGCTTCGGTCGCGCCGGGGCCGCCGCCGTCGCCAAGGGAATCGCCGCAACCGGGATAGTCGAAGCGGAGCGTCGGCACCCCCCCGGCGGCGAGACGATCCGCAAGCACGCGCCAACTCTGATGAGCGCCCAGCGCCTCATAGCCCGAAGCCGCGCAGAGCACGACGCCGCGACTGCCGCCGGCCGCTTGGTGCAGCCATCCAAAACAGCCTCTGAAAGCAACGGGCGTCATGCTGATCAAAGCGTCCTCCATCAAAACTCGATACCCGGAAGCGCCGCGGCCCATTCAAACCGCGCGACCCTGAACCGAGACGGCTCGGCCGTCCCGATTTGAGACAGCGGCCTCACTCTTCGAAACCTGTAGGAAAAATCGTGCCGGCGACGCCGCGATCGCGTTAAGATCCGCGCCGGGAAAACCGCCAATCCGGTCGCGCGGCTTTGATCAGCATCACTTCCGCGAGCGACTGCGGCGTAATGAGACCCTTGAAGACGCCATCCGCGCCGACGACGCCGACCACCGAGGCTTCGCCGAGCTTCTCCATCGCCTTGTCGAGCGTTTCGGCTGGATCGACTGTCGCGATTTCGCCATGGGCGAAGGGCGCGACCCGCGCGCCGGCTTCGCCGGTTTTGATCGCCTCCACAATATCGGAGCGGGACATCACGCCCAAAAACGCTCCGGAGCCGTCGACGAACGGAAAACTTTCCTGCGACGTGGCGAGGAGAATGTCCGCCGCTTCGCCGATGGTGGCTTCGTGGCCGATCGTCGCCATGCGCGTCTCCATGGCGTCGGCGACCTTAATGCCGCGCGTCGCCTCCGACGCAAAGCTCATTTGCGCCTCGCCCGTCGCGGCGAAAAAGACAAAAAAGGCGATGAACAGCAGCATCGGATTGCCAAACAGGCCGATGAAGCCAAGCACCAAGGCGAAGGCCTGACCAATCAGCGCGGCGATGCGCGTCGCGCGCTCCTGCCCGAGCCACATCGCCAGGGCGGCGCGCAGCACCCTGCCCCCGTCCATCGGAAAAGCAGGAACCAAATTGAACAGGCCGAGAAAGAGATTGGCGGCCGCGAGCCGCTCGATCGCGCCGATCGCGGGGTCGTCGAGATGGGCGATCGCGCTCGGCCCGATCGCGCCGACGCCCAGCAGCAGCGCCGCCGCGATCACGAAATTCACGGCGGGGCCCGCGAGCGCGATCAGCAGCTCTTGATAGGGCTTGTCCGGCATTTTGTTGAGGTCGGCGACGCCGCCGATCGGCAGCAGCGTGACCTCCTTCGAGACGATGCCGAACCGCCGCGCCACGAGGATATGGCCGAATTCATGCAGCACGACGCAGGTGAAGATCGCCACGATGAACAGCACGCTGTCGCGCGCGGCGATGGCTCCGCCGTGTTGATAGGCGGAAAATCCAATCCAGGCGAGAAGCAGCAGGAAGGTGAGGTGAACGCGGACCGCCGTCCCACCGAAACGGCCAATTGTGATGGACCAACCCATGACGAACCGCCATTGCTCGGACGAACGATATGTTGAACCCGACTCTCGCTTATTTCAACGTCCTCGGCAACGCCGACATATGCGGGCCTGGTCCGGGGAGGCCGCGCGGAGCTGGAATGGCAGGCGCTACAGACATTGTTTCGCCACGATCAATAATCTAAAGTCGCCCAAGCTCCGTCGGATTCGCGCGCGGATTGGAACATTTGACGTCAATGACCGCCTGGTTCGTTCACAAGATGCGTCTTACGGGCGCGATCGTCACGATCGCGCTCTACGCATTTTGCGCGAGCCAGATCCCGGCGATGGCTTCAACGATTCATTGTTCTTCGCACCCGTGTCACGACATCGTCCAATCGGAGGCCGACGGCTCGAGCGGCCATCACTTCCATGACGGAGCGGCCCCGACAGGCGGCATGGCGAAAGCGGACCTTGGCGGTGACGGAAAGGCCAAAAGTCACGCCGATCCCGGCTGTCCGTTCTCTTGTTCCACTGGCCTATCCCCGGACGCCGCTCCCGTGATGGCGCGGACGTCGGAAGTTTCCGTCGCATTCGGAGCGCTGGCTCGCGACCCCGACGGCCGCTCGCCCGAACGGCTCGTCCGACCGCCCAGAATCCCATTCGTATAATGACTCCACGCGCATCGGCGACTTCGCCGCGCGCATAAGATCATTCCATGCGTCGAGGGACTTCATGTCTTCGCATCATCAAGCTCGCGCGAGCTTTTTCTCGGGATCGCGGCGGCCTCCAGGCGTCAACCCAATACTCGTCGTTTCGCTCGCCATCGTCCTTCCGAGGCGCGCGGCTCGCCCGGCGATCCCCTTCGCGGGCGCCGATCCCGCCGACGCCGCGTGGACAAAGACAAGCGCTTCGGCGTCGGAGTCGGCGCGATGATATTGCCGCCTCCATGCGCGCTCGCGAGCGGACGCGCGTCTCGCGTGACGCGTCCGCTCGCGCCAGCCCTTGTCGCCGCGCTTCTGTCGGCCTGCGCCTCCTTCTCGCCGGACGGAGGCGTCGATCTCGCCGCCGATGTGGCGAGGCGAGAACTGGGGCAGGACGCCGTGGCGATTCGAACGCCCGAGGATGCGGCGGCCGCGAAGGAACGCGTCGGGCGTTTGCTGAAGCGGCCATTGAACGCGAATGGCGTGGTCGAGGTCGCGCTGCGCTCGAATCGGGGTCTGCAAGCCGCCTATAACCGGCTTGGGATCGCGGAAGCGATCATGGTGCGGGAAAGCCTTCCGCCCAACCCCAATATTTCCCTGGGGCGGGTCGCGGGCCCGCTGTCGTCGGAAATCGAGGGCGCCATCGCCGCCGACATCCTCGCCTTGGCGACCCTGCCGGCGCGCGCCGACATCGCCGCCGACCGCTTCGAGGCGGCGCGACTGGAGGCGGCCGAAGCGACCTTGAGCGTCGCGACGCAGGCGCGCAGGGCATACTACCGGGCCGTCGGCGCGCGCGAACGGGTCCGTGTCATGGAACAGGCGGAAGCGGCGGCCGCGACCGCGGCGAAACTCTCCCGCCAACTCGGCGAAACCGGCGCGATGCCCAAGCTCGATCAGGCCCGTGACCAGCTTTTCCATGCGGAGATCGCCGCCAAGCTCGCGAGCGCCCGCCAAAGCGCGTCCAGCGAGCGCGAGCGGCTTGTCCGCGCGCTGGGCCTTTGGGGAGCCGATCTTTCTTTCGTCCTGCCGGACGCGCTGCCGAACCCCCCGGCGCATAGTCGCGACATGCCCAAGGTCGAACAGGAGGCTGTCGAACGCCGCATCGATCTCCAAATCGCCCGAAAGAAACTCGACGCGCTCGCCAAGTCCCTCGGACTCGCCGAATCGACGCGATATGTCGATCTTTTCCAGCTATCGGGGCTCGGTTTGATCACGCGAGAAAACGTCAATGGCGACAAGGTCACGTTCAACACCGCCGGCGCCGGCGGGGCGATTGAAATCCCGATCTTCGACCTGGGCGAAACCCGCGTCCGCGAATCCGAGCAGCGCTGGCTCGAGGCTGTAAATCTTCTGGCCCAGAAGGCCGTCGAGGTTCGATCGGAGGCGCGCGAAGCCTATCTCGCCTACCGCGCGACTCACGAGATCGCCCGCCAGCATCAGCGCGAAATCATGCCGTTGCACGCCATCATCAGCGACGAAACCCTGCGCCGCTACAACACGATGATCGTTGACGTGTTCGCCCTGCTCGAGGATGCGCGGCGCCGCGTCGTCGCGACGGGCGCGGCGGTCGAGGCCAAGCAGGATTTCTGGCTCGCCGACGTCGATCTGCGCGCCGCCGTCGCGGGAGGAGGCGTGGCGCGCTCAAGGGACGACAAGCCTTCATCCCCATTGACCGCCGAAACCGGAGCCGAACGACCATGATGTCGAGACGAAGCGTGATCAAATCAGTCGCGGCTTTCGCGAGCGTCGCCTCGGTGGGCGGACGTGTTCAGGCGGCGGCCCTTCCCGAGGCGCCGCGCATGACGTCGGCGTCGACACAACCGCCGATGTTCCCATCGAGCGGCCCGGCGTACCAGCCCGTCGTGACGCTGAACGGCTGGTCGCTGCCGTGGCGCATGAACGACGGCTGGAAGGAGTTCCATCTCGTCGCCGAGCCCGTCACGCGCGAAATCGCGCCCGGCATGACGGCGCATCTTTGGGGCTATAACGGAACCTCGCCCGGTCCGACGATCGAGACCGTGGAAGGCGATAAGGTTCGCATCTTCGTCACCAACAAATTGCCCGAACACACGGCCGTCCATTGGCATGGAATCCTGCTGCCCGCCGGCATGGACGGCGTCGGCGGCGTCACGCAGCCGCATATTCCGCCGAACAAGACCTTCGTCTATGAGTTCGAGACGAAGGAAAGCGGGAGCTTCATGTATCACCCGCATTCCGACGAAATGACGCAGATGGCCATGGGCATGATGGGCATGTTCGTCGTGCATCCGCGCGACCAAAAATTCATGCGCGTCGACCGCGACTTCGTGTTCCTGATGAGCGCCTTTCGGATCGACCCCGGCGCCTCTCTTCCTCAAGTCGCGGAAATGACCGACTTCAACATCTGGACTTGGAACAGCCGGGTTTTTCCCGGCATCGACCCCATGCCGGCGCGGCGCGGCGACCGCGTGCGGCTGCGCATCGCCAATCTGTCGATGACCAACCATCCGATCCACATGCACGGCCATCATTTCTCGGTGACCGGAACGGACGGGGGCTGGATACAAGAGGCCGCGCGCTGGCCGGAGGCGACGACCGACGTGCCCGTCGGCGTCATCCGCGCGATTGAATTCGTCGCCGACAACCCCGGCGACTGGCCGATCCATTGCCACAAGTCGCATCACACGATGAACGCCATGGGTCACGCCAACCGCAACTTCATCGGCGCCAAGCAGAAGCGCGAACTTATCGAGGCGATCGGCGAGCTCGCGCCGGGATATATGCCCATGGGCTCCGCCGGCATGGCCGATATGGGGGAGATGGCGATGCCCGGTCCCGCCAACACGCTGCCGATGATGTCGGGCGAAGGTCAGTTCGGTCCCGCCGAAATGGGCGGCATGTTCGCGCTGATCAAGGTTAGGGAAGATCTCGCGGCCAATGATTACCGCGATCCCGGCCATTACGCGCACCCCGCGGGCACCGTCGCGCACGAGGTTGGGACGGAAGGCGCCGATACGCCAGAGAAAGGCGGAGCGGCCGACGCGATGTCGCCGGCGGCTGGTTCAGCGGGCGGCGGGCATCAGCATCATCATTGATATCCCATCACACATCCAAATTCGCCACGCTCAGCGCATTCTCCTGAATGAACTCCCGGCGCGGCTCAACGACGTCGCCCATCAGCTTGACGAAAATGTCGTCGGCCTCGGCGGCCTCCTTGACTCGGACCTGCAACAGTGAGCGCGCCTCGCGGTCGAGCGTCGTCTCCCAAAGCTGTTCGGCGTTCATCTCGCCNNACCGCCGCCTCGTCTCCTCGCCGCAGCAGGAACGCCTGGCCGGCGAATATCTCGCGCAGGTCATGCGCGCGTTCGGTCAATTTGCGGGCTTCGCTGGACGCCAGCAGCGCGGCGTCGAGCATCGATACATGCTCCACGCCGCGTAGCGTGCGGCGGAAGATGTAGCCGTTTTCGCGCGGCGCGCCGCGCCAGCCGCGCTCCGTCTCTTCCGCCACCGCGTCGAGCCGCCGCGCCACTTCGTCGGCGAGCTTTTGCGCCTCGTCGGCGTCGGCGGGAAGCGGCTGCAAGGCGCCGGCGATCGCCGCCTGTTCGACGACCCTGTTGTCGTAGCGCGAGTGCAGGCTGAGCAGGACATGGCGGAAGCCGCGCGCGTCCTCGAGCAAGCGGCGCAGGTCGCCGCCGGCGCGATCCTCTCCCGAAGCGCTCCGCAGCACCGCGCCGTCGAGCAGCGCGTCGATCAGATAATCCTCCAGCGCGCGCTCGTCCTTGAGATATTGCGTCGATTTACCCTTCGTCACCTTGTAGAGCGGCGCCTGCGCGATGAAGACATGGCCGCGCTCGATCAGCTCGGGCATCTGCCGATAGAAGAACGTCAGGATCAGCGTTCTGATGTGCGCGCCGTCCACGTCGGCGTCGGTCATGATGATGATCTTGTGATAGCGCAGCTTGTCGGGATTGAACTCCTCGCTGCCGATGCCGGTGCCGAGCGCGGTGATGAGCGTGGCGATTTCGGCGCTTCCCAGCATCTTGTCGAAACGTGCGCGTTCGACGTTCAGAATCTTGCCGCGCAAGGGCAGCACCGCCTGATTGGCGCGGTTGCGTCCCTGCTTGGCCGAGCCGCCTGCGGAATCGCCCTCGACGATGAACAATTCGCATTTGGCCGGGTCGCGTTCCTGGCAATCCGCGAGCTTGCCAGGCAGCGAGCCGCTGTCGAGCGCGCCCTTGCGGCGTGTCAGTTCGCGCGCCTTGCGCGCCGCCTCGNNCCGCCTCGCGCGCCGCCGCCGCCTCCATCACCTTGCCGACAATCGAACGCGCGTCGGCGGGATGTTCTTCGAACCAGGCGCCCAATTGCTCCAGGATCGCACCTTCCACCACCGGACGCACTTCGGACGAAACAAGCTTGTCCTTGGTCTGCGAGGAAA
>PLZT01000256.1 GCA_003152255.1 Methylocystaceae bacterium
TCGGGCAGCGCACGCCCGGCGGCACGTAAACGAAGGAGCCGTCGGAAAACACCGCCGAGTTCAGCGTCGCGAAGAAATTGTCGCTGACCGGCACGACCGAGCCGAGATATTTGCGCACGAGTTCCGGGTGTTCGCGCACGGCTTCCGAAATCGGGCAGAAGATCACGCCGGCCTTCGCCAGCTCTTCCTTGAAGGTCGTCGCGACGGAGACGCTGTCGAACACCGCATCGACCGCGACCCTGCGCACCTCGACGCCGGCGAGAATCTCCTGCTCGCGCAGCGGAATCCCCAGCTTTTCGTAAGTGCGCAAAAGCTCGGGATCGACGTCCTCAAGCGAGGTCGGCCCCGGCGTCGATTTCGGCGCGGAATAGTAATAGAGGTCTTGGTAGTCGATGCGGGGATGTTCGACTCGCGCCCAATTGGGCTCGGTCATGGTCAGCCAGCGGCGATAGGCCGACAGCCGCCAGTCGGTGAGCCATTGCGGCTCGTCCTTCTTGGCCGAGATGAAGCGAACGATGTCTTCGGAAAGGCCCTTCGGGGCCTTNNTTCTCCTCGTCACGGCGGGTTCAAGGCCCGTCGGCCGAATCTCGGGGCGCAAGGCCCCTCGCTCAGGCGGCGGATGATCGGGATCTTATTCGATCCACGACGCGTGCAAGAGCGATGCCGAACAACTCTACATCCTCCGCGCTCGAACGCCAACCCAGGCTTATTCGCAACATCGCCGCCTCGTCTAACCCCATCGCTTCAGCGACATGGGAGGCGCGCGGCTTGCCGGAGGAGCAGGCCGAGCCCGAGGACGCCGCGACGCCCTCCAGATCCAGCGCCATCACCAGGGTATGCGCGGCAATCCCCGGCGCGGTGAAGGCGCTGGTGTTGGGCAGGCGCGGCGCGCTTATCCCCAGAAACCGGGCTTCGGGCAGTATCGCCGCGATCCGCCGCTCGGCGTTGTCCCGAAGTCCGGCGAGCCGGCTGGACTCGTCCGACTCGCCAGCCGCAGCCTCGAAAGCGGACGCGAAACCAACCGCCGCCGCGATATTTTCGGTCCCGGCGCGGCGACCGCCTTCTTGGCCGCCGCCCCGCAGGATCGTCTCATCTATATGGAGACCCTCCCGGGCGAAGGCTAGTGCCCCCGCGCCGGCCGGTCCGCCGAGCTTATGCGAGGAAAACAACAAAACATCCGCGCCTAATGTCGAGAATGTTGCATTGCAACGCCCCACCGCCTGCGTCGCGTCGCAGACGAGCAGCCCGCCCGCCGCGTGGATCAGTTTCGCGGCCTCGGCGACGGGCTGAATAACGCCGGTCTCATTGTTGGCTGCCTGCAAAGCGAGCATGATCCGCCTGCCCGCGTGGGCGCGCAGCGCCGCCTCCAGCGCCGCCAGGGATAACTGCCCGTCCGCCGTCAGCGGCAGTATCAGGGTCGCTTCGGCGGGAAAACGGTGGCCCTTGAGGACGCAGGGATGCTCGCCGGCGGAGAGCAGCAGCAAGTCGAACGGGGCGGAATCGCGCCCCGCGCGCAAATGCGGCGTCAGCGCGAGATTGGCGGCCTCGGTCGCGCCGCTGGTGAAAACGAGGTTGCGCGCCACCGTGCCCAGCCCCGCCGAGATTTTTCCCCGCGCGCCCTCCAGCAGTCCGCGCGCCGCCCGCCCCTCGGCGTGGATCGAAGAGGGGTTGCCGAGCTTGTCCAGAGCCGCCAGCATCGCCTCGCGCGCTCGCGGGCGCAAAGGCGCGGTGGCGTTATAGTCGAGATAGGCGCGGGGTGATGACATCATGGTCAGGCGGCTCCGCCGGCTAGGCAAGCGGCGAGGAACATCCCTACCCCCGCGCGGCCGATAGTCCGCGTTCGAGATCATAGAGCAGATCGTCGCAATCCTCTATGCCGACCGACAGTCGCAGCATCCCCTCGCCGATGCCGAGCGCGGCGCGCGCTTCCGGCGTCAGGCGCTGATGCGTCGTCGTCGCGGGATGGGTGACCAGACTCTTGGCGTCGCCGAGATTATTGGAGATTTTGACGATCTCCAGCGCATTGGCCAGCGCGAAGGCCGCCTCCTTGCCGCCGGCGACATCGAAACTGACCAGCGTGCCGCCGCCGGTCATCTGCCGACGCGCCAGAGCCGCCTGCGGATGGTCGTGGCGGAAGGGATAGAGCACGCGCCTCACGCCCGGCTGCTCCGCCAGAAAATCGGCGATTTTCGCCGCGCTCGACGCCTGTTGCGCGACGCGCAGCGGCAGAGTCTCCAGCCCCTTCAACATCACCCAGGCGTTGAACGGCGACATCGCCGGCCCGGTCTGGCGCAGGAAGTTGTGCAGCGTCTCGTCGATCAAGGCGCGTGAGCCGAGGATTATGCCGCCAAGACAGCGCCCCTGCCCGTCAATATGCTTGGTCGCGGAATAGACGACGATATCGGCGCCAAATTCAAACGGCTTTTGCAGCAAGGGCGTCGCGAAGACATTGTCGACGACGAGCCGCGCCCCCGCCTCATGGGCGAGATCGGCCACCGCCTTCAGGTCATAGACCTCAAGCCCCGGATTGGTCGGCGTTTCCAGGAACAGCGCCTTGGTCTCCTTGCGCAGCGCCTTTTTCCACGCCGCGAGATCGGCGCCGTCGACCAGCGTGGTCTCGACGCCAAAGCGCGGCAGCAATTCCTCGACGACGTAAAGACAGGAGCCGAACAGCGCCCGCGCCGCGACGACATGATCGCCGGCCTTGACCTGCGACAACAGGCTCGCGGTGACGGCCGCCATGCCGCTCGCCGTCGCGCGCGCCGCCTCGGCGCCCTCGAGCAGGCACATGCGCTGCTCGAACATCGCGACGGTCGGATTGGAGAAGCGCGAATAGATGAAGCCGGGATCATCGCCCTTGAACCGCGCCTCGGCGGCCTGCATGGTCGGATAGGCGAAACTTTGCGTCAGAAACAGCGCCTCGGACAATTCGCCGAAGGGCGAGCGCAAAATCCCACCATGCACGAGCTGCGTGGCGGGCTTTAGGGGACGGCGCTTCGAATCGGTCTCGGAGGACATGGCTTCTCCTTGAGGGACGAAAAACAACGGGTTTCCTCTAGGAGACCCGGCCTTTTAGCGCCTTGTTTAACGTGGCGGCAAGCCGGCCGGCTCAAATAACCACAGGTTTAATTAAGGGCAAAGGCGGCGGCGCTGTCAACCGGGAGGAGAAGGAGGACGCCGTCCTGGCCTTCCGGGCCACGGCGGCGGCGCGCGAAACTACGCCGCGAGCAGGAAGCTTGGCTGCGCCCCAAGAACGGCGTCATCGACAAAGGGCTCGAATTTCACGAAATTCTCGTGAAACATCTCGACGAGCCGGCGCGCCGTCGCGGCATAATCGTGCTTGGAAATCCATGTCCCCACCGGATCGAGAATTGAGGTTTCGACGCCTGGAACGGACCGCGGCACGGACAAGCCGAAATAAGGTTCGACGCGATAGCCCGTTTTGGCGAGCGAACCGCTCAACGCCCCGCTTAGCAGTTTGCGCGTGACCTGGATCGGCATGCGATGGCCCACGCCAAACATTCCGCCCGTCCATCCCGTATTGACGAGCCAGCAATCGACCTGGTGCAGCGCGATCAGCTCGCGCAGGAGGTTCCCGTATTCGGAGGGGTGTCGCGGCATGAAAGGCGCGCCGAAGCAGGTGGAGAATGTCGCCCGCGGTTCGCTCACGCCATTTTCCGTGCCCGCGACCTTGGCGGTGTAGCCCGACAGGAAATGATACATGGCCTGCGCGGGATCGAGCTTGGCGATTGGCGGCAAGACGCCGAAGGCGTCGCATGTCAGCATCACGATGTTTCTGGGATGGCCCGCGCGCCCCGAAGCCGACGCATTCACAATGAAATCAAGTGGGTAGGCGATGCGGGTGTTCTCGGTTTTCGAATCATCGTCGAAATTCGGCCTGCGCGTCACGGGGTCGAGCGCGACATTTTCCAGCACCGTGCCGAAACGCTCCGAGGTCGCGAATATTTCCGGCTCCGCCTCGCGAGATAGTTTGATCGCCTTGGCGTAACAGCCGCCCTCGAAATTGAATACGCCTTCCGCGCCCCAGCCGTGCTCGTCGTCCCCAATCAGTGAACGGGAAGCGTCCGCCGACAACGTCGTTTTGCCCGTGCCGGAGAGTCCGAAAAATAGCGCGCTGGCGCCGTCGATATCCGCGTTGGCCGAGCAATGCATCGGCAAGACGCGCTGGGGCGGAAGAAGGAAATTGAGATAGCCGAACACCGCCTTCTTGATCTCTCCGGCGTAGCTCGTGCCGCCGATCAGCACGATCTTGCGGCTGAAATCGACGGCGATGACGGTCCGCGAACGGCACCCGTGCCGTTCCGGCTCGGCCTGAAATGATGGCAAGTCGAGAATCGTAAGCTCCGGGACGGCTCCGGCGACCTCCGAAATTGGCGGGCGGATCAGCAAATTACGAATGAACAGGGAATGCCAGGCGTATTCCGTGTAAACGCGCGCCTTGAGCCGGTGACGCGGGTCGGCGCCGGCGTGGAGGTCCTGCGCGAACAAATCCATGCCGCTCGCATGGGCGATCATGTCGGCGCGCAGGCGATCAAAGCATTCCGGCGTCATGGCGTGACTGTTGTCCCACCAGATCGACGCCTCGGTGAGCCGATCGCGCACGATGAATTTGTCCTGAGGCGAGCGGCCGGTGTGCGCGCCGGTCTCCGCGACGAGCGCGCCGCCGCTGGCGATGTTGGCCTCGCCCCGCCGGATGGCTTCTTCATAGAGGCGCGGGGCTTCAAGATTGCGAAAGACGTTTGGCTTATTCTCGAACGGAAAAAGAACGGCCGCGCTTCCCGGATATTCGGGGTCATCTCTATACATGGCGGATTCCTGGATTGCCGGATGCGGCCACATCCGCGCTTTCGCGGGGGGGCTCAATCCAAAGTGTTCTGAATGATCGGAGCCTAGTTTTTAAAAATTGGTAAATTTATTTAATTGGCAAGTCTTTCATCGCCGATTTTCCATTNNCGGCGCGAGCTTGTCAGCTCGGCCAGACGCGGGCAGATTGGGCTCCATCGAGACAGCTTCCAACATGGATCGGGCGAATGCGGGCATATAGCGGCTTAGGGATTGTTTTGATCGTCGCCTTGGCGGCTTTCGCGGGACGGCCCGCCTTCGCCAAGGGCGGATGGCATTATTACGACCCGGAGTGTCCGATCGAGCTTGGTTCGAAATCGATGAAATTCGTTGCGTCGCAGCCCAAAAGCACGGTTGAGCGGTTTTGCGACGCGATACCCGACACCGGGCCCGCAGTGATCGCGCTCGACGCGCCGGACAATGAATTGCGCGATATGGTTTGGGACATTCGCATCCTGCGCGACCAAGGCAAGAAGGACGGCGAGGAAGACCCGAACGCCGATCTCGTTTTCCGTCTGCCGACGGAGAAACACCGAAACGGCATGGTCAATTTCGACACCAACCTCAAAAGCGCCGGCGAATATATTTTGTTCGTCGAGCTTTCGAGCGACGACGGAACCAGGAAATATATTGGCCGCCATCATTTCACGGCCGGCCTGTGGGAGCCGATGGAAATTTACACCGTCGCCGGCCTCGCGGCGGCCGTCCTGCTCGGCGGCGGCTTCGCCGTGTACCGGTATTTGGGCATCCGCCGTGCGAAAAGCGCGTGAAGCAGCGCCCGCCGCCGCCAATCGCCGGATGCGCGTTGCGCCAAGACGGTTTAACATCGCCTCCGATTACGCTTGGAACGGCGGCGCGCTGGCTTTGTTCTCGGCGACCCAAATGATTGGAGGAAATGTCATGGACGAGAATAATTTCGGGATCGAGAAATTCGACGGCGAGGACGCCGCCTATAAGGGCTCGCGCTACTCCGAGGTGCGCGACGTGATCTTCGCCAATCCCTATCAAAAAATCTGGGGCGGCGCCGGCGAGCCGCCGATTCCGGTCTATCAGACGACGCTGTCCAGCGTCCTGCGCGGCATCTTGAGTTTCGGAAAAAAATATCTGTTCGGCCAGGCGGCGGCGCGCATCATCGACTCCCACGCTGATTTGCGCTGGGGACCGGACAAAAACGGTTATCGCCGCATCGTCCATCCCAATGGCGTCTGCCTGACCGGGCGGTGGAGCATCACCGAGGACACCGGCTATTCCGGCTATTTCGCCAAGGGCGGCCAGGCGCTCGTCATCGCGCGCTATTCGGCGTCAAAGCCCAATCGCGGCGAAACCGGCCGCTCGATAGGGATCGCGGGCAAGCTCTATCCGACCACCGACCCCGATCACGCCGAGCCGTTGCGCCCCGCCGGCTTCGTCGCGCAGGAGGATATTTGCGGCGACAACACCCGCTACATCAACGACGCCGAACTGCGCAACGCGCCCGACGTCACGCTGACGCGCGCCGGCTTCGTCGCTTTCCCGGTCGCGGCGATGGCCGGAATCGTCTTCACAATTACCGACAAGATCGCGACGCAGCGCCAGCTCTACGAGATCGCCGAACTCGGCAAGCCGCCGCGAGAACCCACGAAGTGCCCGGCCTATATGCGCCTGCTGATGACCGCCGACACGCCGCGGGTCGAAGGCGAAAACCTCGACATTCGCGACGAGGTGCTGGGCCAGATGTTCGACAAGGGCGACCCCGCGCCCAAGCGCAAGCTCGCCTTTCATATCGAGATAACCGACGATGGAACGGAGTTCGCGTTGCTGGGCTTCACCAAGCGCGCGTTCAAGAACTGGCGGCGGATCGGGACGCTGAGTTTCGACGACGCCGTGGCGTCCTTCAACGGCGACCGCGTCGTCCACTTTCATCATCCCGGCTGGCGCGACGACCGCAACGATCCCGCGACCGCCCATCGCCGCCCACCTTCGTGAGGCGCCGCTAGGACTGCGCGGCGCGCGCGAAAGTCCAGAGACGGTGAGAGAAGAACGATACGAACATCAACATGCCCGTCGTCACCATTTGCGCCGGCAGATAAGGCGCGCCGAGGCGGTTCACGAAAAAATTCATCAGCAGGTAAGTGAGGCAAAAAACCGAGGAAACGACCACCGCGAAACGCCAGGTCGCCTCGCTGTGCGAACGGTCGGTGGCGAATGTGTGGCGGCGGTTGAGCGTGTAGGAAATGATGCCGCCGACCACGAAGCCGACCAGCGTCGCCGGCACGGGCGGCCATTTGCCGAGTTCGACGAGACCCACGAGCACCGAATAGTGCGACAGCGTGGCCGTGACGCCGACCACCACATATCTCGAAAATTGTAAGTGAAGCCTCATGTGAACCCTCAATGCCGCAATTGCATGTAATATTGCGCGACTGCCGCGATCTCCTCGTCGGTAAGATGCCGGCTCATGTAGCGCATCTCCTTGTGCGGGCGCTTACCCGAGCGGAAGTTTTGCAACTGCGTGACGAGATAACGGTCGTGCTGCCCGGCGAGGTTGGGAATTTCCACATCCTTCGCGATACCCTCGGCGCCGTGACAGGCGGCGCATTGCGCGACGAGATCGGCGAAGTCGGGATTTTCGAGCGCCTCGGCCGAGAGAGAAAAAGTCAGGCACGCCAAAAGCGTCGCGCAAATAGGGGCTAGCTTGAGCATCATGCACCGTAACCCGAAAGGCGCCGCCGAGCAACCGCGCGCCTTTTCGCGTTTGTCGCCAAAATCCGCCCGACCCTTATCCATCCACCCGTCCGGTCAATCCAAGTCGGCCGGCCCGGAAGCCGCCGAATCGGAATGACTTGGTTTAGAACATCAAATCATGAATGTTTCTTGTTGAAAACAGCGCTGGAAAAAAGGAGGCTCCCTCGACTTCCAGTTCGGCGCGAACCGGGCGCATCCCCATGAACAGCGCTTCTCGCAAGCGGATCCTTATCCTTGGCCGCACCTTGGCTTTTCCGCCCGCGCGGCTGACGGCGCCCGCAACTTGATCCGCGCGGCCCGAAGGGACAATCTGGAGCTTGAGAAAGCCCCGATCAGCCACGACCGGAACCCCGATGCCCACCACACCGCCCGGCAAGGCGCTCGCCACGCTGCCCAAGCTCGACCTGCGCATCCTCTCGGACGGCCGCGCCGGGCATGAGGCGCAGATGTTTGGGATCGCCGAGGCGCTGGGGCTCACGCCGGACATTCGCGACATCCATCCGCGCCCGTTCTACGCCGCAGTCGCGCCGTTCGGGCCGCTCGATCCGCTGGAGACCGAGACCCGTCCCGGCAGCCCCATCACGCCGCCCTGGCCCGATATGGCGCTCGCCTGCGGGCGGCGAACCCTCCCCTATCTGCGGCGCATAAAGCGCGCCTCGAAAGGCCATGTCTTCACGGTCTATCTCAACGCGCCGGTCAATGGGCCGCGCGCCGCCGATCTCGTCGTCGCGCCGGTTCACGACGGGCTGTTCGGGCCGACCGTCTTCACGCCGGTCACGCCCGCCAACCGCGTCTCTCCCGCTTTGCTCGCGCGCCTGCGCGAAAACCCCGACCCGCGCCTCAAAGCCCTGCCTGCGCCGCGCGCGGCGCTGCTCATCGGCGGAAACAACAGGCATTTTCGGCTGACGCCCGCTGACGCGATGGCGCTGGCGGATGTCGTGCGCACTCTGTTTTCGCAAGGCTTTAGCGTCATGGCCACGGCCTCGCGGCGCACGCCGCCGTTTGTCGCCGAGGCGCTGGCGCCCGTGCTCGCGGAGGGCGCCGGTTGGCTGTGGGACGGCGCGGGGGACAACCCCTACCCGTCCATGCTGGCGATGGCCGATGCGATCGTCGTCACCGCCGATAGCGTGAACATGGTGGGCGAGGCAGTGGCGACCGGCGCGCCGATTCATGTGTTCGCGGCCACCGGCAAGAGCCGCAGGGTCGCTGATTATCTCGAAAGATTGCAACGCCTTGGCGCCGTGCGGCCCTGGAACGGCGCGGCCGAGCGCTGGGATTACGAGCCGATCAACTCCACGCCGTCGATCGCGCGCGCCATCACCCGCGCCTATGCGATTTTCCGCGGCCTGCCGGAGCTGCTGTGAGAGCGACGCGCGAGCCGGGGACGACGACGCGGGCGAAGCGCGTCATGGCTGGAGCTTAATTGACGGCCGCCAGCCTGCGACGGCGCCATTGGTGTGGATTCGCGAGCGCTGCGCGGCGGTGACCTGCCCTCGATCCTCAATATCGGGCATTGGATGCGGGACAAGCCGTCACGCTTCGAGAGCAGCGCGGTGACTCTCGCAAAAGGATGTGACGGCCAGGAAGGAACATTTCCCATAGTCGATGACGCGGAGGTGACGTCGTTATCGTCGGCGCCGGCGACCTCGCCCATCTGAAAGGCTGCGCGGCAGCCATTTAGTGGCGACGCCCATATGATCTGGACGCAATATGTGCGCCATGAGAGCCGCCGCGACCACCAAAGCCTGCGTGCCCGAACCCCACAGTGCGCCGACCTCCAGATAGATGACGCCCGCTCCAGCCATATCCACGGCGCCAGGCGGAGCCGCGAAGATAATAGCCAGGGCCATTCCAGCCATCGTCGTAATAGCAGGGCTCAACGTCAGCATAGACCAGCGCCGGTTGCTCGACCGGATAAACTCCAGGGATGAATTGGCCCGAAAGCGCCGCGGCAACCGCCTCGCAGGGCACCCCATGCTGATGCACGCCATCCGACACGGTGCAGGGCATATTGTAGAGGATTGCACCCGGCGGATGTTGGCGCTGCAACCAGTCCTGGTAAGTCAAACCTCGAACGGGAATGACCGGCCCGCCAAAACCGGGCGGAGGCGGGGCCATCATTGCATCTTCGACCATGCCAATACCGATGTCGGTCATGGCATCCGCGGCGTCCGCCAACACTTCTCTTCCCAGAGCGCTTCCCGCGTAGCTCGACACGGGGAATGATGCTGTGCCAACGAGCGCAAGCAATGCAATGAAGAACTTCACTTTGAACATGTCCACCCCCGATTTCAGCGCAACCGGACGATACAATCGAGAGGTTCGAACTCGCCTAAGGAACTTGCTTAACTGCCGATGAAAAACGAAAATTGCTGTTCGTCCGTAGCGCCGATCAACCGGGAATTACGGCGCCATAATATCAATTACCTATTTTTTGCTCGACCGCTTTCGGCTTTCCGCCGGGTCGCTTCGGCTGGACGGCTCGTCCCAAAATCGCTTCGGCCATTTCCAAAAACTCGGGCGAACCCAAAGGCCGCCCGATTACGCTTTTCGTCTCGAAGGTCAGCGCTTGCTCCTCGTTCGGCGCGACATCCAAAAAATCGTCGAAGCGCGCGATCCGCTCCAGCGGCGGCGCGACGCGTCGTCCTAACCGCTCGCCGCGCCCTGACGGAGTTGAAGGCGAGATATCGGACAGCGGCGGTCCGCATCGCGTCTAAGAAGAGGGCCCCGTTCTTGCGGACGGCGCCCTCGCTAGGTAGCTGGACCGCGCCGGTCGGCGCCTCACCAGCCGAAGAGACCGCCGAACAAACCGTTGACTACGCCGAAGGGCCCGTAACCTCCGTAACCCTCGTAACCCCCATACGCCACGGGAGCCACGGGAGCGCCGTAATAGCCAGTGCCAGCATAACCGGCGCCCTTGCCCGCGCAGTCGATCACCCAATCGCTGCGCCATCCCCTCGTCGTCCAAACGGGATCTCTCTTGATGCAATTGCCGTAACCGCCGTTCATCCCGTAACCAGCGGGCGCCGGCGCGGACAATGAAGCTACAGGAACAAACGCCACATGCCGGTGATGGTAATGGTGACGCCAGTAAGCTTCGGCGTGGGTCGGAAACGAGAGCGCCCCAACACTGATAACAGCGGCAGCCGCCAATGTGGTCTTTAAGCTGTTGTAGGACATGATTGCCTCCTGACAGAAACGATTTTCCCGCCGCGAACCGCGCGACGCGTCGTCGCTTCTCGCTTGCCTGACCGCGAGCATGAGCTAATCTATGGCGCACGATCTTGAATTACACCTTGAGCGGACGCCGATGTTATCAAGAGATGGACCACATTTTTTTAGTAATACTCGAACATTTGGCCATACATTTTTTTCGGATAAGCTACAGTTTCTTGATCATTCATGCCAGCCTGAGCATGGTCATGCATATTATTGCACCCACCTCTGCCTACGCATTTACATTATGTTAAGTTTGCGTTTAAGCTAATACTCTTATAATTTTGTAATCTAATCGCTAATAAAGACAAGATTCTCTCATCTATATATCCGTATGTTGGATTTCAAAGTCGTCAAACTGAGAATGCATAAAGCCAGTAGGCGAAGTCAGCAGAAGTGTTCGCGGATTTGGCAAATAACGCCGAGTCGCGTTCAGCTTCTATGGACGTCGGTCCGACGTAAACTTAGCCGTTAGCTAATTCTTTTTACGACATACTACTTGACACTCGCGTGCGGTCGTATTATCGCATCCAGACAGCAACGGCTGGGTCACGCCTCGGGCGATAAGATCCTGCAAAATCAAACCGACCACCATTAAGGATCGTCAGCAACGTGTTCGTGCGAGTCCGTTCGCGCGTTCGCGGAAGGCTCGCGCCTCGCGAGGACGCGCGCCGGCTGGATCCCCGAAAAGGAGCTGCCTAATGGGACTTCCTCGAACCTTAAGCGTGCTTGCGCTTGGCGGCGCGACCTTGCTTTGCGCGAAATTGGCAGTGGCGGACCCGGCCGCTGAGTCGCGGGCGATCGCGCCGCAAGGGCTCGCCGCCTATCGGGCGGTCTATCAATTGTCGCTGTCGGACGCGAGCCTCGCCGCGGGCGGGGCCGGCGGACGCGGGCGCCTCTCCTTTAATCTCTCGGGCTCCTCCTGCCAGGGATATCAGGAGATCCGCCATCAAGTGACGGAGTTGCGAACCGGCGAGGGGGCGCCGCAATTGTTGGAGCTCCGCTCGGCCACCTTCGAAACCGCGGACGGCAACGGATTCGACTTCGATTTCGAATCCAAGTCGGGCGGGGCGGCGCCCAAAAGCGTGAAAGGAAAGGCCAAGAAAACGAGCGGGTCCGGGTTGGCGGTGACGCTCGGATCGGCCAAAAGGCGAGACGTCGATCTCGGCGGCGACGCCTTGTTCCCCGCGGAATATCTGAAACGAACGCTCGCGGCCGCGCACAATGACGAGAAGATATTCCGAGCCAAGGTGTTCGACGGCTCCGGGCAGGGAAACCCGGTCCTCGACGCTTCGACCGTGATCGGCAAGCCGTCGACCGCTCCGGCGACCGAAAAGGCGTTGAAGATTCAGCAACTCGAGGGATTGCGACACTGGCCGGTGACGGTCTCCTATTTCCAGCCGGACGCGCCCGACAGCACGCCCCTCTATGTCAAGACCTACGAACTTTATGAAAATGGCGTCGTCCACGTTTTGAAAATCGATTATGGTCATTTGGTCGTGGCCGGCGAGATGACGGAACTCGTGCTGGCGCCGCCCGCCAAGGCATGTAAATAGTTACGGTGACTGGTGGACGGCGACGCATGCCAGTTCCACCATTTATCACCTTACGTAAGCCGAAAGCCGGCTCGTCTCGGCGATGAATGTCGCGGCGGCGACGCGCACGACGTCCCTTCGCGACATTCCAGCTCGGGCGCCGTGAGCTAAGGCGGAGTTCCCGGGCTTCGGCGACAACGCCGCCGTGAGTTATCCCCACTCCCCGTAAATTATCGGCGCGGGCAGGTGCGGAGCGCCAGAATCGCATGTTAAAAGATTCGCATGCGCAGACTTCTTCTTCTCAGACATGGCAAGGCCGCCCAGCAATCCGCCGGCGGCGACCGCGAACGTCCGCTCACCCGGCGGGGCCTCGCGGACGCCCGCCGTGTCGGCGAATTTCTCGTGGCGCAGGGCATGACGCCGGAACTCGCGGTCGCCTCCAACGCGCGCCGCGCCCGGCAGACGCTCGAGCGCGTGCTCGAGGCGTTTCCCGTCCATGTGACGCAACTCACTGAAAATTCGATCTATTCCGCCTCGGTCGATCATCTCCTTGATATTCTCCGCCAATCGCCCGAAAAGGTCGTGACCATGCTGGTGGTCGGCCATAATCCCGGCTTTTGCGAACTCGCGGACGCGCTTGCCGGCGCCGGCGATCCGGATGAGATTTCGCGCATGCGCATCAAATTTCCGCCGGCGTCGCTCGCGATACTGGATTTTCCGAGCGGCGGCTGGGCCAGTGTCGCCAAGGGCGCCGCGCGGCTCCATCGTTTCGTGACGCCGGCCGACCTGCGCGACGAGGCCGACGACGCGGACTAAAGTTTTCGCGCGATTAAAGAGCTTCGATGGTCCTTGAATCCCTGATGCTGCTGCTGGCGCTGGCGACCCCGCCCAAGGCGCCGCGCTTGCGTCTGGCGCCCGCCCCGTTGCTGGCGCTGGCGGCTCCAGCCGCCTATCAGCCGCAATTACGCGCGGTCGGCAATTGGCGATTCGAGAGCGCGCTTGGGCTCGATCTGCCGCCGCTCGGCGCGCTGAAACAATTCGCGGGAACGGCGCCGGCGCAGACCCCGCGTTGCGTAAAACTCAACAATTACTGGTGCATAAAGCGCGCCGGCTGGAACGGCGAGATCGCCTCCGACCCCGACGGCCATGTCGCCTTCGCCAGCGCCGAGGAAGGCGCGGCCGTCGCGGCGCTGCTGCTGCGCCGCTATTACATTGATTTCAAACGCCATACCGCGCGCGAGATCGCCTCGCGCTGGGCGCCGTCGCAATGCGCCGCCCCGGCCGTGGCCTTCGGGGTTTCCCCTGGAACTTTTAGGGTTTCCCCTGGAGTTTCAAGGATGTTGCCGCAAAGGCCAGTGCCGATGGGCCTCGCGCCGCATGGCCTGTTCAACACGGTGCGGGCGCGCTGGCTCGCGACGCATTTGCCGGGCGGCGCGCCGAGGGCGGGGTTCCGCCGCGCGCGGCCGGCCCCCCAGGTGCGGTTGACCAGCCTCGCCCCCGCCTCCACGACGCCGCCCGTAAACGCGCATGAAACGAGCGAAACGGAGCCAAAAACGCGCATTTTCGCGCATGAGGAGGCGCCGCCGGCGCCGCTCGTCAATTGCTCCGGAGATTTGATCAGGATCAATAATTACGCGACCCATATCGCCGAGGGAATCGCGCCAAACGCGGATCAAGATTTACATCTTTTCACCGCCGACGGCCAGCCCACCGAAAACCTCGCGAGGGCGCTGGCCAATATGGCCGCGGTCGAGATCGGCCCGCTTCGCGCCCACCCCTCGCTCGTCGCCTTCGCGGTCGCGCAATTGAGGCTCGCGCCGGCGCAATAGCGGATCCCGCCAAAAAACTTGCGCTTTCCCCCCGGCGCCGCTAACCCATGCCAAACCTCGCGCGCCGGATGGAGTTCATGAAAGCCCGCATCATCGTCACCCTAAAGAGCGGCGTGCTCGATCCGCAGGGCAAGGCCATAGAGAGCGCGCTCGCCGCGCTTGGCGTTCCCGGCGTCGCCAGCTTGCGCCAGGGCAAGGTTTTCGACGTCGAGATCACCGCCGCCGACAAGGACGCCGCGCGCGCGAGCCTCACGACGGCTTGCGAAAAGCTGCTCGCCAACACCGTGATCGAGAATTACGCCATTGAACTCTAGGCCCCGCCGAACATGAAAGCCGCCGTCATCGTCTTCCCCGGCTCCAATCGCGAGGGCGACATGGCCCGCGCGCTTCGCCAGGCGACGGGCGCCCAGCCCGCGATGCTGTGGCACGACGATCACGAACTGCCGGCCGGCGTCGATCTCGTCGTGCTGCCCGGCGGCTTCAGCCACGGCGATTACCTGCGCTGCGGCGCCATCGCCGGCCGCGCCGCGATCATGGACGCGGTGCGCGCCCACGCCGCGCGCGGCGGGCTGGTGCTGGGCGTCTGCAACGGCTTCCAGATTCTGTGCGAGAGCGGGCTGCTGCCGGGCCTGCTGATGCGCAACGCCAATCTGCGCTTCGTGTGCAAAATGCAACATTTGCGCGTCGAGCGGAACGACACGGCCTTCACAGGCCATTACGCCAAGGGCCAGATCGTCGAAGTCGCCATCGCCCATGGCGAGGGCAATTACGAGGACGACGACGATAGCATAGCGCGGCTGGAGGGCGAGGGACTCGTCGCCTTCCGCTATTGCGACGCCTCGGGCCATGTCGGCGGCGCGGCCAATCCCAATGGCTCGCGTAACGACATCGCCGGGATTTATTCGGCGCGGCGCAATGTCTTGGGGCTTATGCCGCATCCCGAAAATCTGATCGATCCACTCGTCGGCGGCATCGACGGGCGCGCGCTGTTCGAGAGTCTCGCGGCGGCCTAGGCTGGCGCGCCCTGGGCCACGCGAATCATTATCCAATCCAACGGCTCCCGCTCGCAAATCGCCCGGCCGCCTGCTATGCTTGGCCGCTGAATAATGGAGGCCGCCGTGCTCGACAGAAGCGTCGATGAGATGACGAATAGCGCTCTCCTGCGCGAATGGATGGATGGTCTTGGCGGCAATGTCGCCTCGGGCGCCTGCGTGCTGAAGTCCGTCAAGCTTTCCAAAAAAGGCAAGAAAATCACCATCGTCATCAAGAAAAAGAAGCGCGCGGGGATTGGCGCTTAAAGCCGCGTGCGGGAGCGGCGAGAGCCCTCATCCGTCATGCTCCGCATGACACCTTCTCCCACAAGTGGGAGAAGCGAGCGCCTCTGCAAGTTAAGTTATTGAAGTCGAATCAATCGGCGCCCCTCCTTCTCCCACTTGTGGGAGAAGGAGGCCTCGCCATAGGGCGTGCGACAGAACGCCGGTCATCAATGACGGGCTATGGCGAGGTCGGATGAGGGTTCTCGCCGTTCAACAAGTCTTTTTGGCGATTCGGTCAAGCGCGGGTGAGGTTCATGCCGTCACGTCTCATATTGGTCGCGCTCGTGGCTGTCGTCGCGGGGCTCGCCGCCCGCGCGGACACGGGCGCGCCGCCCGAGGGGCTCGTCGTCGAGATCGGCGCGATGGTCTTTTCGATCCCGCGCCTAACGGTCGAGGGCGGGACGCTGACCGGCGCCGAACTGGCGCGGCTCGCCGACCCCAAGGATAAAACCCCGCTCGACGAGCGGCTGGCCCGCGTGACCGCGAAGCGCATCGCGATTCCCGAAATACGCGGCGAGAGCAAGGCTGGCGAGCGCGTGACGCGGTTCGTCTACAAGGACGTCGTGCTCGAAGACGTAGCCAATGGCCGCATCGGCGCGCTGCGCGCAGCGTCGCTTGAGCAAAGCGTCAAGGGCGGGGGCGGCGCCGTCGAGGCGCGCTACACGAATCTTTCGGCCAAGGGCGTCGATCCGCGCCAGTTCGCCCATGTCCTGGCCTTCGCGCGCGAAAGCGACAAGGAGGAGGCCAAGACCATCGAGGAGGAGGCCGCCATCGAGAGGGTCTCTTTCAACTTCCCCGACGCCGGGATCGAAATCCATGCCGGGGCGGTCACGGCGCTTGGGCTGCGCGC
>PLZT01000101.1 GCA_003152255.1 Methylocystaceae bacterium
CCCTAATTGATGACAGGCCCTAGCAACGCGTGTCTGCGATCCGTCGCAGCGTTCTTGGCCTCGATAAGACGGGTATTGGCGAGTTCATAATGATCCGACGCCAGCTGAATCGGAGCTTCGAGATATTCCAGGCGATCATAAAGACCCGCCGCCGTGACCAACTCCGAATAGAGGCGCTTGGAGGATGCGTTGAGCGTCGCGTCGAGCTGCTCCAAAGCGTTTGCGGCGCGCAGGCTCATGACTCTCATTCGCGTGGCGAACACCGTCATGTCATTCACATGCGGCTGGCGCTTCTGGTCGCGCCTGGTCACTGCATGAGTCAATGTTTCGTCCGCACGAATCGTGGCCCACATGGACCTCATCGTTTGCTCCATGAGCGCCGTCTCCCTCTCAACCAAGGTGAAGCGAGCAACCGCGTCGAGGGCGTCATGCAAATGGTCGGCGTCGCAATAAATCAGCGCCCGGGTGTCATGCCAAAACACGCGCACCGTGCGGATCTCGGCTAGAAGCGGCG
Source organism: Methylocystaceae bacterium (assembly GCA_003152255.1). Next base: position 515 of record PLZT01000101.1, read on the forward strand.
TGTGTCTCAATGCGTCGGCGCCCTCACGGACCCAAGCTTCCACGACGCGCTCTAGATCGGGCGGGTTGGCGGCGCCGGGGGGCGCCCAAATAATTTCCAGCGTTCCGCGGCTCCCGGGCTCCTTGCTCGCAAGGACCATTTCCGCATCGACTTCGGTCAAAGTGGCGCAGACATCTTGCGGCTCCTTGATCGTGATCCGTTCGGCGCCGGCGCCGTTTGACGGTTCCTCAAAAACAACCCTCCAGGCGCGCGTTCCAATCGCCAGGTGGTCTTGTTGCGGTGACAGGTCCAGCATGGTCATCCTCAATGTATGTCATGGGCTCGAAGAGATCGAAGTTTTTGGTCGCCTCGAAGCGGTCGCGTAGCAATGAATGTCCTCAGGATCGGCGGTCATTCCGCCCCCGGGGCGACAACCAAAGGCTCCATGAAATGATCGTTCGCCTCCTTCGGTTCCTCATCGCCTCTCTGCGTCCATTGAACGGGCGCAACGTTGCGCTGATAGAAGCAATAGAGAACGGACTCGGCGTCGTCGTACCATTGGCCCGCTCCGGATCCCGCAGCCTCGGCTCGCTTCCACACCTCACCCAGACGCTCGTCCATAAGGGCGTGCGTGAAGCCCGCCGCATAGAGCTTCTCGGACCAGTCCCACCGCGATCCCAAAACTCGCACGCCTTGCAAAAGATTGTCGCGTTCTATGAGATCGATCGGCAGATCAATCGTCACCGACCCCAGCACCATGCCGTGCTTGGAGACTCGCCAAATTTCCTCGATTGCTTGCGTCACATTTTCCCTCGGCAATCGACACAGACCCGTCTCGATCACGACGTCGAAGGATTGGTCCTCGAACGGCAAGTCCGTCAGTTCACCCAAGATATTATATTGATCGAGCCGCGACGGAACCGCCGCACGCGCGGCGCCGTTGAACTCGACCCCGAAAGCGTCGAACCCGAGCGCTCGCAACGCGGATACGGTTCGTCCCGACGCCGACCCCAAATGGAGGATCCTCGCGCCCTGCTTCAGTCCCCAGGCGATGCTCACCATGTCGGCCAGCGCGTCCGCCGGGAAGCAATGCTCCATCGCCTCTTCGGTCGAAGCGGCGTCCGACCAGCGTTCGCCGTTGAACTCGCCGGTCCTTGTGTTCTGCAGAGAATGACGGCGCTGAAGCAAATCCGTCAGGATGATGTCAGATCCCACGTCGGCCGAGTCCATGACGCCGTTGAGCGTGGCGTCGAACATATAGTCGCCGACCATGATGACGCCAGGAAGAAGTGCTGGAGCGGGGCGATGGTTCTTGATGCGATGCCGCGTCTTGAGACCGCCCGGGATCGCGTTTACGGAAGCCATCCACCGATGAATCCGTCGGTCGACGACGAGATCCCGGGCTTCGCTAAATTCTGGCGGTAGCGCGTCGAGGCACATTTTTTCGATGCGCTCGTCTGAAATATTGGCCAGACTCAGCGCCGCATTGCCCGCGATAAGGAAGGCCAGGACCCCCCAGTTGCCCAGATCGTGGCGTCTGCTTTCGTCATAGACGCAACATCCGTCGAACGCATCGAGCATGAACCAGTCCGTTGGAATCTGATTGCGCCAAAATGGCCGCTCAAACATCAAGGTGGCGCGCAGATAATGCCCAGGCCGATCGAAATAGCTGACGTGACGGTGTATCGTTTCCTGCAGCGCTGCCGAACGCCAGTGGATTGTCGACAAAGCCGTCAGGGGCACAGCGAGAATGACGTAATCGGCGATCTCTGTCTTGCAGACTCCGTCGACGCAAACTTCGAGACAATAGGAACCGTTGGGAAGCGGTTGAATCGCTCGAACATGAGAGTTCAAACGTATCTCGGCGTCGATTTCATTCAGCAGTCCATGGACGATTTTTTCGTTACCACCGACGACGGAATAAATGTCCATATAGCCATCGACGTCCATCAAGACGTTCTTGCAATAGGTCAGCCCATTGGTCTGGTGGGGAGCAGCCGAAAGGTCGCTGTGCGCCATGGCCCGTATGTAGCGACGGGCGGCTTCGTCCTTGATCGTCTCGGTTAGCAGCGCCTCGCCCGAGACTTTTGACCAAGGATGCACATTGTCCGCTTCTCCGATCGCCAGATAATAGGCTTCAGGACTGAGCATCGCGGCGCACTTGGCCCGAAACGCCTTCGCTTCATCGCGCGCGCGTTCCCCAAAATGTTGTGCGAGATCGTCGGCGGTCAAAATGATCTTGCCGTCCAAGACGCAAGGTCCGCCAGCAATGTATTTGATCTCCAGTCCGAGATCATTGACGATCAGATTTTTTAAAGGGTCGGGGCCCAGGCAAGAATAGTCGTAGATCTCGGCGACGCCAGCTTCGTAAGGGCCGATACCCGGAAATTGACCCGTTTCAATTTTGCCGCCTGACCGCTCGCTAGGGCCTGTCATCAATTGA
>PLZT01000235.1 GCA_003152255.1 Methylocystaceae bacterium
TGCGTGAGAACTTTTCCTTGGCCATCGTCTAAGGTCCAATCCCGATTGCTTGGCGCGGGTCTCGTGCTCGCGCGGGGCGAGCATTTACGGCCAACGCGGGGATTGTTCAAGTGGCCGGCCGACAGAGCGCGCCTTGGCCCGCCCCCGGCCGCTTGATGACGACCCTCGCCTCACGCCGGGATGGCGCGTCGCTTCTCTAAAGCCTTGGCGGGGGAGGGCTAAGGTGGAAACAATTTTAGTCTAACACGACGCGGACGCGGTACAGTTTGTTATTGTTCGCTCGTGTGTATTCTCATATCCAAGCATTATTCAAGCGTAAACACAGCAGATGCGCTTCGCGGCGCCCGGCGTTTAATAATATATTCACGCTAGCTCGATGTTTACATACAATTTTGCCGGGCAAATTAAGCTATACAACTCGATTCCCGCCTATCGTTTGCTCGTTCCGGCCATGCGGCTCGCGTCGCATCAAAATGGCGTTTCGAGATGGATGCGATGAAAAAAATGACCGGGTTTATCGACGAGATCGCCAGCCTCGCCGGCGTGCGCGGCCGCGACGCGCTCGAATATACGATGGCCTCGGTGATGTTCGAACTGACAGGGGCGCGGCTGCTGTCCACATGGAGCGTCGCGCCGCGAGACGGCGACATTGGCGTGCGTTGTTGCGTGACGCTCGGTTCGGCGCGCTGCGAGCACTGCGAGGTGACGAGTTGCACGCTGCCCGGCGACAATGTCAAACCGCTCGACAGCAAACCGGCGCTGAAGACCTGCTACGAGACCAAGCGCCATTTTCGCGCGCGGTCCGGCGTCTGCGGCCTTCATCGCCATGTCTTTCCGGTCGCCAATGGTCACGGCGTCGTCCGCCTCGTCGAAATTCTGCGCGACGCGCCGATGCGCGAGGACGAGGAGCGGCTGGTGTTTGGGCTGTTGCGCATTTATCGCAATCATCTCGGGATCAACGACTATGGCGATTGCGACGACCTCACCGGCTTGCTCAACCGCCGCGCCTTCGAGGAGACGTTTCGCGCGCTGATCTCGCCAAAACTCGGGCGCAAAACATCGCCGTTCGGACCCTTGCGCGCCGGCGACGAGACGCGCGGCCCGCATCTCGCGATGATCGAAATAGATTTGTTCAAACGCATCAACGACGGTTTCGGACATCCCCACGGCGACGAGGCGCTGGCGCTGCTGGCGCGCCTGCTGGGCGAGAACTTTCGCGAGACCGACCGTCTGTTCCGCTTTGGCGGCGAGACGTTTGCCGCGGTGCTGCCGGACACCGATTCGGAAGGCGCGGCGGCGGCGCTGGAGCGGCTCCGCGTCTCGGTCGAGAATTTCGACTTTCCGCGGCTGGGCCGCGTCACCGTGAGCATCGGCTACACCGCCGTGCGGAATGACGACACCGGCGCCAGCGCCAGCGCGCGCGCCGAAGAGGCGCTTTGCGCGGCCAAGGAACAAGGGCGCAATCGGGTCTGCTGCTTCGAAGAAGTGCCCGCCGGCGGCGCCGTGGCGGCGAGGGGCTAGGCGCGGGAGGCCCAGCTTTCGGGTTCGCGGGGAGGCTTTGGGGGCCGCTCACCCCTCCCAAACCACCGCCCCATCCACGACAGTCAGCTTCACCACCCCCTGCAACAGCGCGCCATCGAACGGCGTGTTGCGGCAGCGCGAATGGAGCTTGGCCGGATCGACCACGAAGGGCTCGTCGGGATCGAAGCGGATCACATCGGCCGGCGCGCTTTTGCGCAGCCGGCCCTGTTCCAGCCCCAGAATTTCCGCGGGGCGGGACGACATCGCCGCGAGCAGGCGCGGCAGCGTCACATCACCCGAATGCACGAGGCGCAGCCCAGCCGCCAGCATGGTTTCGAGGCCGATGGCGCCGAATTCGGCCTGGGCGAAGGGCAGGCGCTTGGTCTCGACATCCTGCGGATCGTGATCGGAGACGATCACGTCGATGAGCCCCTCGGCCAGCGCCTTCACCAGCAGCTTGCGGTCGTTCTCGCCGCGCAGCGGCGGGCGCAGTTTTAAAAAGCTGCGGTAATCGCCGATGTCGCCCTCGTTGAGCGTCAGATGATTGATCGAGGTTCCGCAACTTACGGCCAACCCTTGCGCCTTGGCGCGGCGCAGCGCATCGAGCGACAGGGGCGCGGCGACGATCGCCGCGTGATAGCGCGCGCCGGTCAGCGCGACGAGGCGCAGATCGCGGTCGAGCATGATGGTTTCCGCCTCGGCGGGCACGCCGGAGAGACCGAGCCTGATCGCCGTCTCGCCCTCGTTCATCACGCCGCCGCCGGCAAGATCGGCGTCTTGCGGAAAATGGACGACGAGCGCGTCGAAGTCGCGGGCGTAGGCGAGCGCGCGGCGCATCACCAGCGCATTCGCGACGGCGCGCGGGCCGTCGAAGAAGGCCGCTGCGCCCGCCTGGCCGAGCAGCCCGAGTTCGGCGATCTCACGCCCCTCGCGCCCCTTGGTCAGCGCCGCCATCGGCAATACGCGCACGCGGCCGGTGTCGCGGGCGCGGCGCAGGACGAAATCCACGACGGCCGGGTCGTCGACGGCGGGGGAGGTGGTCGGCGTCGCGAGAATCGTGGTGACGCCGCCGGCCGCCGCCGCCAGCGTCGCCGTCGCGATGGTCTCGCGGTGCTCGGCGCCGGGCTCGCCGACGAAGGCCAGCATGTCGATGAGGCCTGGCGCGACGACATCGCCGCGGCAATCGACGATCCGCGCGCCCTCCGGAGCGCCCGCGGCGGCGACCGCCGGCCCGAGATCCCTGATGCGCCCGTCCTCGATATAAAGCCCGCCGCGCGTCTCGCTCCCGGAGGCGGGATCGACAAGGCGGGCGTTGACGAGAACCAGCGGCGGAGCGGCGGGCGCGGGAGCGTGGGGCATGGCCCGTTGCTTTAAGCGATTTTCTCGCGCGAGGGAATGAGCGGCGCAAGGCCGAGCGTCGGCTCTCGCCGATTTATTTGGCCCGCGCTTGATTGTGACAGATCGTTGATCGATGTTTTACGGCAAGATGACAGTTTTACGTCAACCGCGTCACATGATCGCGCTGCTCGGATTCGCCTTTCTCCTGCTCGCGCCCGGGATCGCGATCCGCTATGGCGTGCTGCCGTTCGAGTTCAGGTTCGAGGCGCTGTTGCTCGTGTCGGGCCTGTGCATCGCCCTATGCGCGCTCGCCGGCTTTTCGCTAGCGGAACTGGGGCTCGCTCGACCTTCGGCTCTCCGCCACTGGGCGGGCTGCGGCGCTCTCACTCTCGCGCTGGCCGGTTCGGTCCTGCTGGAGAGTCGTTACCTCGCCGTCGCGCATCGGCCGTTCGACTGGATCGGCTTCGCGCCGTTCTATGTGCTGGTGTCCAGCCCTTGTCAGGAGGTCGTTTGCAGATCGATTCCGAAACTGATCGCGGATCGGCTGCAAATGAGCGGGCGAAATTACGTTTTATATTCTTCCGTCGTTTTTTCGTTGATGCACAACGCCTATGGCGATCCCATGCTGCTCGCCAACACTTTTTTCGCGGGCCTCGCCTGGGCCACCGCCTATCTTTTCACGCGCAACATCTGGCCGCTGATTTTCTCCCACGCCGCGGTCGGGACGCTGGCCTTCTGCCTCGGAGTCGCCTGAGATGGTCAAGCGCGAGCCTGACGGCTCGCGGGGCTCCGCATGGAGCATCGCCGTCCGCAGCAAAAGCCACAGCACGCAGGCGTTCAGAATATGCCACAGAAAATGCGTTCCGAGCGGAAAGGCAGCGCAGACATCGCCGTCCATGGTGCGAAAGGTCAGCGACGCCGCGAAGACCAGCGCCGCCAGCGCGAGGCCATCGGCCGTTTGGCGCCGGCGCGTTCGCGGCCACAGCAGCGCCGCGAAACAGATCATCGCGCCCAGCGCCGGCAGATAGCCGACCGAGCCGTGCAATCCGTGGAACGTGTATTCGACGAGATATGAGCCCGCCGCGAACAGCAGCGTGATCGCCGTCGACGCGAGCGCGCCGAGGCCGAAGAACCGGCGCAGCGCGAGCAGAAAATAGCCGTAGATGAACACCGCGATCGGGACGACGTCGAACAGCATCGCGCCGCGCGTCGCGACGGTGTGGAAGATAAAGCTGCCAACGCCGACGAGCGCCGTCACGACGATCAGCGCGAGCGCTGGATAATCCGTTTCGCGCCGGCGCCGCCACAGCGCGAAAGCAGCCGCGGCGGCCAGCAAAAAGGCGATATTGGTCAGCGCGTTGACCGGCTCCGACCAGAAGCCGTGGCCCTGCCGCTCGCAATAGTCGATGACGGGATCGCGCCAGGCCACGATGGAAGCGCTCCGGATTGTCTTACGGCGCGCGATCGCCCTTTGGCTCGGCGGCTTCGCCGTCGCCTTCATGGCCGAGGCTGGCGACAACCTCCGGGTCGTGCGGCGGACCGTAGATCATGAATAGTTTCATCGGTTTTTGGCCGGTGTTGATGACGTTATGACGAACTCCCGCCGGCACGATCACCGCGTCGTCCTTGCCGACCTTCACGGTGTCTCCCGCGATGACGACCTCGCCCTTGCCCTTCTCGATACGGAAGAACTGGTCGTGATCCTCATGGACATCCTCGCCGGTTTCCTCGCCGGCCTTGAGCGACATCAGAACCAGTTGCAAGTGCTTGCCGGTATAGAGAACGCGCCGATAGTCCTTGTTCTCCTGAGCCAGTTCCTCGATGTCCTCGACAAAGCGCTTCATGACGGACCTCTTTTGCAGGGGCGAATAATGGCGGTGACGATACCTTAGCGGCGCAACATGACAAACACGCCGCCGGTGCGGGCGATCATCGCGGCGCGTTCCGAAACGATTTTCGCGAAAGTAAATATAGCGCCGCGGCGAATTGTCCCGCGTCGGGAATTCCGGCACGAGACGAGGACAAACCGGGTCTGAATCACGGACGGCGGATGCGGGCCATGAAGAAAGCGTTGACGGCGGCCGTGGACGAATCGCCCAGCGGGTCGGAACAAATGTCCGGCTCCGACGTTTGGTAAACAGGGATAGGTAGAAAAGGAACGCCTCATGGCCTTTCGCGCTTTTCTGACGTTTTGCATGGGCGCGTCACTTTTTATTGGTGGCGTCGCGCTTGCGCAGCAGTCCGGCACCACATCCGGCCCTTCGGCGGGAAAAAACGTCGAACCGAGCACCGCTACTGAAAAAAAATATGAAGGGAAGCAACAGCCCGGTACGGGCGCCCCGGCGGCTGCGGGCGACCCGGGTGTCGAGGCTAAGCCCGGGACCGAGGGCGGAAAAGCCGCGCAACCGGGAAAATAGGCGTCCGCGAGCCCTCACCGCGCCTCGGCCTCGACCTCCAGCTCGTTCAGGATTTCGCCGGGTCTTTTCAGGCCGAGATCCACCGCGCCGACGCCTTTGGGCGAGGTTAGTTTTATGCGCAAGCGCGTCGGGTGGTTGAGGAATTTCGTCACGGCCTCGCCAATGCGGCGGGCCTTTTCGCTGTCCTCCAGCGAGGCGGTGATCGCGGCGCCGGCGTCGCGGGCGTAATCGGCGCGCAGCCTGGCGACATCGCCGCCGCTGGATCTGGCTTCCTCCGCCAGCATGCGGTCGATCAGTCCGCTGCCCTCGACGGTCGCCTCCAGCCGCGTGACCGTCGCCGTCAGCATCGCCGCGCGCGAGACGATCGGGCTTGGCGAAAACACCGAGACGCCGACATTGCCGAAACTCGCTTGCAGCGTGACGGCGCCCATGTCCTTGGCGTCGACGCGCGCCCGCTCGATCTCGAACGCGCGCGCCTCCTCGCGCCAGACGCCGGCGAGTTCGCCGGACAGCGAGATGTCGCGATAGCCGAGCGCCATGAAGAAATGCGCGGCCGGGCTTTCGCCGCGCGCGGCGAGATCGGCCTTGAGGCGGTTGAGCCGCACGGCGAATTTGGTCGCAACGCCCTCGCGGTAATTGGCGAAGTCGGCGCCGAGGGCGCCAATCTCGAATTTGACGCGCCCGTCGGCGCCAGTGTCGGGCAGATCGGCCACGACGCCCTCGGCCTCGGCGCGGTCGAGCCGCCATGTCCGGGCTTCGCCGGGTGCCAGCAGCGCGTTGAAATCGAGCCCGCGCAAGGCGAGACGGCGCAGCGCGACATGGCCGCCGTCGGCGCTGTCCAGCGTGAAATCCTCGATCGAGGCCTCGCGCGCCTTCGCGTCCGCGATCTTGTCGAGCGTCAGGCGGCCGAACTTCACCGCATAGGGCTTTTCGCCCGGCGCGCCGCGTCCGGTCACGACGACTTCGCGCGCGCCAAAGGCGCCGAGCTCCATCGCGCCGAGCGCCGTCAGCGCCAGCATGGCGCCTTGCTCCGGCGTCGCGGCGGCGTCCGGCGCCCCGGCCAGCGGCGGCTCGGCGAGGGCGCGCGCGCGCAGCCCAAGCGCCGTGACCG
>PLZT01000249.1 GCA_003152255.1 Methylocystaceae bacterium
GCGTATTGGTACAGCCACTCCAGTTCGCGCTGCACCTGCATGGCGAGTTCGCGCGTCGGCGCGATGATCAGCGCCAGCGGCGCGCCGGCCGGCGGCATTTTTTCGGCGTCGCCGAGCAGCGTCGCGGCCATGACGAGGCCATAGGCGACGGTCTTGCCGGAGCCCGTCTGGGCGGAGACGAGAATGTCTCGCCCTTCGGTCTGCTTCGCCAGCACGGCGGATTGCACCGGCGTCGGATCGGCGTAGTTGCGCTCCTGGAGCGCGCGGGCCAGCGCGGGACTGGTTGAAAGAAAGGTCACTTCTTGGGTTCACCTGCCGTGAGAGGAGCGTCGTTCGATCGCGCCGCCCCGTTTTCGCGACGGCGCGGCGTCATTTTTCCTGCGGCAACATCGCCAGCAGATCGGCCATTCTGGGCGCGGCGGCCGGGTGCATCATGCCGACGACGTGATAGCCAGCGTCGACATGGAGAATCTCCCCGGTGACGCCGCGCGACATCGGCGAGAGCAGATAGACGGCGGTTTCGCCGACTTCCTCGATGGTCACGACGCGGCGCAATGGCGAGTTATACTCGTTCCAGCGCAGAATGTAGCGGAAATCGCCGATGCCCGAGGCCGCCAGCGTCTTGATCGGCCCGGCGGAGATGGCGTTGACGCGAATATTTTTCACCCCGAGATCGGCGGCGAGATAGCGCACCGAGGCTTCCAGCGCCGCCTTGGCGACGCCCATCACGTTATAATGCGGCATCCATTTTTCGGCGCCGTAATAAGTGAGAGTCAGCAGCGAGCCGCCGTCCTTCATCAGCTTTTCGGCGCGCTGCGCGATGGCGGTGAAGGAGAAGCAGGAGATCGCCAGCGACTGGTTAAAGTTCTCCGCGGTCGTGTCGACATAGCGGCCGTCGAGCTGGTCCTTGTCGGAATAGGCGAGACAATGCACGACGAAATCGAGCTTGCCCCAGAGCTTCTCAACTTCCGCGAAAACCGCGTCGATGGTGTCGCTCTCGGCCACGTCGCAACGGCCGACGACGACCGCGCCAAGCTCGGCGGCGAGCGGACGCACGCGCTTCTCCAGCGCCTCGACCTGAAAAGTGAGCGCCAGCTCCGCGCCCGCCTCGCTCGCGGCCTTGGCGATGCCATAGGCGATGGAGCGATTATTGGCGACGCCGAGAATGAGGCCCTTCTTGCCCTTGAGGACGCCGGCGTGCGGCAGGGAAGTCGTCGACGATTCTTGTGTCATTGAAAATTCCGTTATTGGCGGGATTGGCCGGCGCGCCCTGTCGCGACGCGCCGTTTACCGCGCTTTAGCCGCGAAGGGAACCCTTTACGCACGAAGAGCCCGCCCCTAGCCCATCGCCTTGACGATCAGCAGAAAGGCCCCGAACACCACGATCGAGACCCCCGTGGTGATAAGACCCTTCTTGATCAACATCGGCGCCTTCGGCGCTCCGGGGTCGGACCCCTCCGGCGTTTCCCCATCTTCATGCANNTCGACCAGCGTGCCGCAAAAATCCTTGGGGTGCAGGAACAGCACCGGCTTGCCGTGCGCGCCGATCTTCGGCGAACCGTCGCCCAGCACCCGCGCGCCCTCCGCCTTAAGATGGTCGCGCGCCTTAATTATGTCGTCGACCTCATAGCAGACGTGATGAATCGCGCCGCCCGGATTCTTTTCGACGAAGCCGGCGATGGGCGAGTTCTCGCCATAGGGTTCGAGCAACTCGATCTTGGTGTTGGGCAGTTCGACGAAAACCACCTTGACGCCATGCTCGGCGACGACCTCGGGCGCGGTGACCTTGGCGCCGAGCGTGGAGGCGTAAACTTTTGTGGCCTTCTCGAGATCCGCGACGGCGATAGCGACGTGATTAAGGCGTCCGATCATTTGGCTTGGGGCTCCTAAGGGGCGATGCATGCGGGAGGTTTAGGGGAAAATGGGCGGCGCTGGAAGGCCCGGCGCGCTCCTCACCCCCGCCTGACAACCCGCGCGGCAAAAAACCCGTCGACGCCGGCAAGGCGCGGGTCGGGGTTGGGGAGCATTTGCGGCGTGGTGCGCAGGTCGCCCTCGGCGTTGACGAAGTTTTCGGGAATCCCCTCCCCCGCCGGGTCTATGGGATCGCGTCTAAAGTCGGGGTTGCGGCGCAGGAAGGCGGCGATCTGGGCCTCGCCCTCCTCGGGCTCCAGCGAGCAGGTGCAATAGACTATGCGGCCGTCCGGGCGCGTCAGAGCCGCCGCGCGGTCGAGCATTTTGGTTTGCAGTAGCGCCAGCGTTTCGATGTCGCCCGGCTTTTTGGTCCAGGCCACGTCGGGATGGCGGCGGATCGTCCCGGTCGCGGAACAGGGCGCGTCGATCAGAATGGCGTCGAAGGGCGGCGCGGAAAAGCTGATCGCGTCGGCGACGGCGATGTCGGCGCGCAACCGCAGCCGGCTCAGATTGGCGGCGAGCAGCTTTAAGCGCTCGGCGGAGCGGTCGAGCGCGGTGACGTTGGCGCCGGCAAGCGCGAGTTGCGCGGTCTTGCCGCCAGGCGCCGCGCACATATCGAGGATGCGCTCGTCGGGCCGCGCGCGCAGCAGGCGCGCCGGCAGAGCGGCGCCGGCGTCCTGCACCCACCATTCGCCCTCGGCGTAGCCGTCGAGTTCCGCGATCGGGAGCCGGCTCGACAGCCGCACCGAGCCCGTCGGCAGGACGACGCCATCAAGCCGCCGCGCCCAGTCGGCCGGGTCGGATTTGACCGTAAGATCGAGCGGCGGCTCCAGCATTTGCATGGCGATGATTTCCTTCGCCGCCGCATCGCCATAGGTTTTGCGCCAGCGCTGCGCCAGCCAGGGCGGCGCGTCGAATTCGCCGCTTTCGGCGAGCGCCAGAAACTCCTCGCGCTGGCGCGCCAGATTGCGCAGCACGGCGTTGACCAGCCCGGCGAAACCGGCGCTCTTGGGCTCCAGCCGCACCGCGCGCACGGCGAGGTCGACGGCGGCGTGATCGGCGGCGTCGAGAAAGAGAATCTGCGCCGCCGCCGCGATCAGCGGCCATTCCAGCCGAACCGCCTGGCGCGGCAGGCCCTTGTCGAGCAAAACCGCCAGAGCCCGGCGGATGACGCCAAGCCGCCGCAGCGCGACGGTGGTGATCGAACGGGTCAACGCAATGTCGCGCGCGTCGAGGCCCGTGAGCCGCGTCGGCACCGCGAAAGGCGAAAAACATTCGTCGAGACGATGGCCGCCTTGCACGACATCGGCCAGGATATGCGCCGCCGCGAGGCGCGCGGGCAGGCCGGGAACCTTCATGGCCTCGGCCAAGCGCGCCGCTTCGGCGGGCACGAAGCCCTGGCGGTTCGTCATGCGCGCGCCGGGTTTGGACCTATTGGATAATGGTTTAGAATCGTTCGTCACTAACAACCGCCTCCGGGCCCATGGCCGCGAATCATAGCACAGACGGGCCAAAGGCGGGCGAGGAAAGGCGAATGCGATGACCACCCACTCCCCCACGGATCGCGGCGAGAACGTAAAAGCCGAGACGCTTGAAGACGTTGGCGCAAGGCGCGCATCGCCCGCGGCCGCCCGCCGAGCGCTGGAGGAGGCGGAGGAGCGCCGCCGCGACGCCGCCAGCCCAGAGCCTCCGCGGGAAATTGGCGGGCGCGGCGGGCAAGACCCCGCGCGCTACGGCGACTGGGAAGTAAAGGGGCTCGCCAGCGATTTTTAGAACTGTTTCGCGTTTTCGTAACGCGAACTGGCGTCCACTTCGCTCGAAAACGCGCTAAGCGACGCCCTGGGCGCGCAAAAACGCCAGCGTCCGCTCCCACGCGTCGCGCGCCGGATCGGGACGAAAACTTTCCCGATAATCGGCGAAAAAGGCGTGCGGCGCGCCCTCATAGACATGGATTTCTCCCTGGGCGCCGCTCGCCCGCAGCCGCGCGCGCATTTCTTCGACTTGCTCCAGAGGGATCGACGGATCGCCGCCGCCGTAGAGGCCGAGCGCCGGAACCTTGAGCCCGCCAGCGACATCGACCGGCCAGCGCGGATGATTGGGCGTATGCTCGCCGTCCAGGCGGCCATACCAGGGAATCGCCGCGCGAAGACTTGGGTTATGCGCCGCGTAAAGCCAGGCGATGCGCCCGCCCCAGCAAAAGCCGGTGATCGCGGCGCGGGCCGAATCCCCGCCGCGCGCCGCCGCGAAAGCCAGCGCCGCGTCGAAATCCTCCATCGTCGCGGCGTCGGGGGTTTTGGCGACGATCGCCCGGATCGCGTTTATGTCCGGCGCGGTCGAAGGATCGCCAACTCCGGCGAAGAAATCCGGCGCGATGGCAAGATAACCCAAGGCCGCGAAGCGGCGCGCGATGTCGCGGATATGATCGTTGAGGCCGAAAATCTCCTGCGCAATCAGAATGATTGGACAATTGTCGGCGCCGGCGGGCTTCGCCAGATAGGCCGGCGCCTCGCCGCCGATGCGCGCCTCCAGCGTCTCCAGCCCGGTCGCGGGGGTCGAAATTTTGTGGACTTCAGTCATTGTCGCGACTCCTTGGTCGTGGCTTGCGGGCCATGTCGCCCGTTTTGTCACGCGAAACGCCGAGGCGACGGAGCGACGCGGGCCGGGATCGGCTATTGATGCTATGATTCGTTCCGGGGGCTTCCTACTCCCATCCGGCTGCTGGCTGCGCTCTCACATGACCTTTTCGCATCGCTTCCCGGTTCGCGTCTATTACGAGGACACGGATTTTTCGGGCCTCGTCTATCATGCGTCGCATCTGCGCTTCATGGAGCGCGGACGCACCGAGCTTTTGCGCGAACTCGGCATTCACCAGCGCGCCTTGCTCGAAGGCGGCGACGGCGGCGCGGTTTTTTTCGTCGTGCGCGCGATGACGATTGATTTCAAGCGGCCCGCCCGAATGGACGATCTGCTCGCTGTCGAGACCGCCGTCGAGGAGGTCGGAGCGGCCTCGCTCGCGCTGGAGCAGAAAATCTGGCGCGACGCGGAGCTTCTGGTCGCGGCGCGGGTCACCGTGGCGGCGGTGGAAGGCGGGCGCGCGCGCCGCCTGCCGCGGGAGGTGCGCGAAAAGTTTCTCCGCATTCAAAACGCGCAATAGAGCGCGAATGATATTCCCGGTTACCAAACATTAACCCTTACAGCCGCTTAATCGCCGCGGCCCCGAAAAGTTTTTGCGGCGCAACGCGAAGCCCCACAATCGGCGGAATTGAGCGCGATAGGAATGGGGCGCGCAACCCCTCGGAGCGACGGGGCCGCTCGATCTGATAAGGAATTAACATGAATCCAGCCGAAATCGCGACGAGCCCGCTCGCCGGCCAAGCCGCCGAAATCACAATCTGGACCATGTTCTGGGGCGCCCATATCGTTGTCAAGGCGGTCATGATCGGCCTGCTCGCCGCCTCGGTCTGGTGCTGGGCCATCATCGTCGACAAAACACTGCTGATTCGCCGCGCGCGCCGCGCGATGGACCGATTCGACGAAAATTTCTGGTCCGGCAATTCGCTCGATGAACTCTACAATAAAGTCTCGGAGCGCCCGACGACGGGAACCGCCTCGCTGTTCGTCGCCGCGATGCGCGAATGGAAGCGCTCGGTGCAAAACCCCGGATCCTCCTTCATGGGGCTTCAGACGCGCCTCGACAAAGTGCTCGACGTGTCGATCGGGCGGGAGATCGAAAAGCTCGAATCCAATCTGCTGGTGCTGGCGACGGTCGCCTCGGCCAGCCCGTTCATCGGGCTGTTCGGCACCGTCTGGGGCATTATGACGGCCTTTCGTTCGATCGCCGCCTCGAAGAACACGTCGCTCGCCGTCGTGGCGCCCGGCATCGCCGAGGCGCTGTTCGCCACCGCGATCGGCCTGTTCGCGGCGATTCCGGCGTTGATCGCCTACAACAAGCTGCAAAGCGACGTGGTGAAATCGCAAGGGCGCATGGAGACTTTCGCCGACGAATTTTCGGCGATCCTGTCGCGCCAGATCGATCAGACCACCGGCCGCGACCGCGCGGCGTGAGGAGTTACGGGATGGGCGTTTCGATACAGGCCGCGGGAAATAACGGCGGACGGCGCGGTAGACGAGGCCGCTCGCGGCACGCTCCGATGGCCGACATCAATATGACGCCGTTCATCGACGTGATGCTGGTGCTGCTGATCATCTTCATGGTCGCGGCGCCCTTGCTCGCGACCGGCGTCGCCGTCGATCTGCCGCAGACCAAGGCGGGCCAGCTCAATATCGACCAAAAGCCTGTCGCCATCGCCATCGACGAAAAGGGCCAGGTTTTCCTGATGGATCAGCCGGTCGAGATCGGTCAGCTGGTCGAGCAGCTGAAGACGACCGCCAAACAGGGTTTTGACGAGCGCATCTATGTGCGGGGATCGAAGGCCGTCAATTACGG
>PLZT01000460.1 GCA_003152255.1 Methylocystaceae bacterium
TGAGGCCGTGGTCGTTGATGATGCTCAAATAGGCCACCACCGCGATGAACGAAGCGACCGGCGTCACCGCGCGAAAGAACAGAAAGGCCGTCTCGGCCTGCGGGCCGCGAAAGCCCGCGCTCGCCAGTCTCATCTTCGCGTTGTCGGTGTTCAGCCATTTCGACAGCGACAGCCGCTCGACGAACTCCTTCATATATCGCTTGTGCTCGTGCCGCAGCGTGGCGCCCTTCGCCTTGGCGGCCGCGCGCTCGCGCGCCCTGATCCGTTCCCGCTCGACGGCGACGGACTTCATCCGACGCTCCAGCGTATCGACGCCAAGGAACGGCGTCGCGAGAGTGTAGATGGTCGCGGCCACGCAGACCGCCACCAGCACGCCGCTGACCAATTGCGGGTCGCCGAGGACCTTGACGATTTCGTCCGAATTCATTGCGCTAACCCCTAGCCTCGCGCGGTCCGACGCTCGCGACGACGAACAAAGACGGCTGTTCTCAGATGTCGAAGTTGATCATCTTGCGCATGATCAGAATGCCGATGAGCATCCATAGCAGGCAGCAGCCGACGATGATCTTGCCGGTGCTCGTGATGAACAGCAGCATGATGTATTTCGGCCTGATGAAATAGACCGCGGCGCCGACGACGAACGGAAGACTGCCGATGATGCCCGCCGAGGCCTTGGCCTCCTGCGACATCGCCTGAATCTTCCCCTTCATCTTCTTGCGGTCTCTGAGCACCGTCGAAAGATTGCCCAGGGATTCGGAGAGATTGCCGCCCGACTTCTGCGTGATGTTCACGACGATCGAAAAGAACGACGCCTCGGGGATCGGCATGCGATCGGCGAAACGCTCCGTCGCTTCGCCGACGGAAAGGCCGATGGTCTGAGATTCGACGATTTGCCGGAACTCGCTCCGCACCGGCTCCTGAGCCTCGCTCGCGATGACGCGAAAGCAATCGATGACCGGCAGACCGGCGCGAATGCCGCGGATGATGATGTCGATCGAGCCTGAAAATTCCTCGATGAATTTGGAGATGCGCCGATTGCGAAGGAAGGACAGAACCCAGCTCGGCAAACCGAAGACGCCGACGACCGCGCCGCCCGCGACGACGAGCATATTGCCGTTGACGACGAACAGAACTCCCCCCAGCGCCAGGCCGCAGACCGCGCAAGCGATGAAATAGCCGGTGGGCGTGATGGCGAGCCCCGCCTGCGCGATGCGCTGTTCGATCGTGACCTTCTTTTTCTTGCTCTGGGATTCGAATTCCTTGAGCGTATCGGCGATGGCCTTGCGCCGCTTCGCCGGATCGTTGCTGGTCCGGGCCGCGACGCTGCGTTCCTTCGTGTTCGTCATCAACGCCGCCGCGCGCTTTTGCGCCTTGGCGTCGCCGGAAAGAAACGGATAGGCGATGACATACATCAGGGCCGCGACCACGACAGCGATCAGGCCCGCGACAAGAGCGGCATTGTTCTCCATCGAAGGGCGCCTCCAGTTACAGCGTTACACAAAGAGGCGCGGCGCGACGCGCCGCGCCGACCGCTTATTGCGCGCCGGCGATTTCCGAGGCGTCCAGCGCCGCCGCCAAACGCTCCTCGTCGCCATAGTAGCGCGCGCGCTCCCAGAACCGCGGCCGCCCGATGCCCGTCGAGCGATGCCGCCCGACGATCTTGCCATTGGCGTCCTCGCCGAGAATTTCGTAGATGAACAGATCCTGCATCGTCACGACGTCGCCCTCGGTGCCGAGCACCTCGGTGATATGCGTGATGCGACGCGAGCCGTCGCGCAGACGCGCCGCCTGTATGATGACGTCGATCGACGAAACGATCATGTCGCGGATCGTCTTCGAGGGCAGCGAAAAGCCGCCCATCGTGATCATGGATTCGAGACGGCCGAGCGCCTCGCGCGGCGAGTTGGCGTGCAGCGTGCCCATCGAACCGTCGTGGCCCGTGTTCATCGCCTGCAACAGATCGAACGCCTCGGGTCCGCGGACTTCGCCGACGATGATGCGTTCCGGGCGCATGCGCAGGCAGTTCTTGACCAGTTCGCGCATGGTCACCGCGCCCTGCCCTTCGAGGTTGGGCGGACGCGTCTCCAGCCGGACGACGTGATCCTGTTGCAATTGCAGTTCCGCCGCGTCCTCGCAGGTGATGACGCGNNCGCACGCGGCCGATGATCTTCAGCACTTCGGCGCCCTCCGCCGAAATCGCGCCAAAACGCTGCAACTGATCGAGAGTGAGCTTGTCCTTCTTGAACTTACGAATGGTGAGCGCCGGGCCGTCGATCGCCAGCGGCGGCGCGATCACGTTGACGCGCGAGCCGTCGAGCAGACGCGCGTCGCAGATCGGCGAGGAGTCGTCGACGCGGCGGCCGACCTGGCTGACGATGCGCTGGCAGATGTTCATCAACTGCGCGTTGTCGCGAAAGCGAATGTTGGTGAGCTGAATCTTGCCGCCCACCTCGATATAGGTCTTGGTCGAGCCGTTGACCATGATGTCGGCGATGTCGTCGCGGGCGAGCAGCGGTTCGAGCGGACCATAGCCGAGCACGTCGTTGCAGATGTCGTCGAGCAGTTCCTCCTGCTCGGAGATCGACATGACGACATTCTTGATCGAGATGATCTCGTTCACGATGTCGCGAATTTCCTCGCGCGCGTTATCCGGATCGAGCTTGGAAAGCTGCGCGAGGTCGATCGCTTCGATCAGCGCGCCGAAGATGACGCTTTTCGTGATGTAATATTCGTCGGACTTTCGCGTTTCGGTCGGCGCCGCCGGAATAGGCGGCGCCGGCGCCGGGCGCTGCGCCGGAAATGGAGATAGCGACTTGGCCGCGGCGGGGGCGGCCTGCGCCTTTTGCGCGCGCGCCGCGCCTTGATCCCCAATCTCTGTACGCTTTCCGAACATCGCGGTTTACCCCTGGTTTTTCTCGACGGCGTAACGCGGCAAGCTAGCTCGCCTTCTTGCGCCCAAGGCGTTCGAGCAGCGGACCCAAAAGACTCTTCTTCGACTTGCGCATGTTCACGCGCCCGATCAGCAAGCGCGCGAGATCGTCGAATATCTCGACGATTTTCGACGTGGGCTCGATCTCGGCGAGCATTTGGCCATTATTGGCGGCGGTGCCGAACAGCTTCGGCTTGAACGGAATGATCGCGCAGGGTTCGAGCTCGATCGCCTTGGCGAATTCGCCGACCGCGATTTCCGGCCGCCGCGGCACGCCGACGTTATTGAGCAGCAGCTTCGGAAGTCGATCGTTGGGCCGCGCCGAACGCAGCGCGTCGACCAGCGTCTTGGCGTTGCGCAGATTGGCG
>PLZT01000588.1 GCA_003152255.1 Methylocystaceae bacterium
CGAGCCAATGATCGAAGGCGTCGCGGACGGTGGTCTCGACGACGCGCGCCGCTTCGACGCTCATCAGCCGGCCCTTGTTCTGGCCCTGAAACTCCGGCTCGCGGATAAACACCGAAATCATCGCAGCCGACTGGCCCATCAGATCGTCGCCGGTCACATCCTTGGCGCGCCGCGCCTGGCCGATCCGCTCGGCGTGGTCCTTCAGTCCGCGCAACAGCGCGAGACGGAAACCGGCCTCATGCGTGCCGCCGTCGGGCGTCGGAATGGTGTTGCAATAGGAATGGACGAAGCCGTCGTCATTGGCGAGCCAGGACACGGCCCATTCGAGCGAACCGTGCCCGCCTTCGCGCTCGATCTTGCCGGTGAAGGCCTGCTCGGTGACGGGCTCCTTGCCCTCGATCTCGCGCGCGAGATAATCCTTGAGGCCGCCGGGAAAGCGCAGCACCGCCTCGGCGGGAATATTGGAACCCGCCTCGATAAGCTCGGGCGCGCAACGCCAGCGGATTTCGACGCCGCCGAACAGATAGGCCTTCGAGCGCGACATGCGAAACAGCCGCGCCGGCTTCCAATGCGCCGCCGGTCCAAAAATCTGCGCGTCCGGCTTGAATCTGATCTTCGTGCCGCGGCGGTTGGTGATCTTGCCGAGGTTTTGCAGCTTGCCCAGCGGGAGGCCGCGCGAAAACTCCTGACGATAGAGCTGCTGGTCGAGGGCCACCTCGACTTCGAGCTTTTCGGACAAAGCGTTGACGACCGACACGCCGACGCCGTGCAGCCCGCCCGAAGTCTGATAGGCGCCGGAATCGAATTTGCCGCCGGCGTGCAGAACGGTCATCACAACTTCCAGCGCGGTCTTGCCCTTGACCTTGGCGTGCATGCCGACAGGAATGCCGCGCCCATTGTCGATGACGGTGAGCCAGCCGCCCTGCTCCAATGACACGGAAATGAAAGTCGCGTGTCCGGCGACCGCCTCGTCCATGGAATTGTCGAGCACCTCGGCGAAGAGGTGGTGCATCGCGGCTTCGTCCGTGCCGCCGATATACATGCCGGGACGCCGCCGCACCGGCTCCAGCCCTTCGAGCACCTCGATGGAGTCGGCGTTGTATTCGACCGGTCCCGCGGTTTTGGCGGGTTTGGCGGCGGCCGCGCCGGCGCCCTTGCCCGCCTTGGAAGAAGGCGCGCCTCCCCCGAATAAATCATCATTGTTGGCCATGGTCCGATACTAACGCGATTCGCTTCGAAATGGCGCCCGAATGAGAGCGTTCATTCGCGCTCTCTCGCGCGCGCCGCCGTTCGGCGCTTGTTCTCACTTGCGGCGCATTCTTCACAAACATGATTCCCCTTTTTGCAAGCGCGTTTTAGATTGGGGTGATTCGGAGGCGCGCGGTGGGACGGGGTTTTGTTCGCAAGATTTAAATAGCCCGCTCGACTCAAATGGTTAACGCATTTCCTTCGCGGCGGGCCCCCGATGCGCCCGCGCGAATGAAGGGTTCCGATGCGCGAACGGCTTACGGCGTTTGTTGAGATGTGCCCCCGCAATCGACCGTGGAGACCGGTTCGTATGACTAGATTGAGAAACGCGCCTATTCGCTGGAGCCGCGCGTTCGCGACGCAACATCGGCGAAGGCCAACGGCCGAAGGCGGCCCGCCATCACATCTCCGTCTCGCGCGCGTCGCCGGTCCCATCGCGGGAACTTTCGCCGGCGCGGCGCAAGCGCACGCGGAAGCCATTCGGCTTCTCCCGGATTTCGGGCCGGACATCGAAGTCTATGGCTTCGCGCTGAGCGGCGGCCTCGCCTTGTTTTCGACCTTCGTCGCGCTCGCATATATCGCGGAGCGCAAAGCCTGGCGCCGGCGCGAAACGGAACTGGCGGCGAAGCTCGAGGCCACCCGCGCGCAACGCGACCGCGCCGAAATTTTTCTTTCAAGCGAACAGCAGCTGTTCATTGCATGGGACGGCTCTTCCGGGGAGCCCGACGTCGAGGGCTCGACGCAATTGGTCACGGACATGCCGACGTCGCGGCGCGTTCTCGCCTATGGCTCCTGGTTGACGCCCGACGCGGCGCGCGAGCTGGAACAAAACGTCGATCGCTTGAGGCGGCGGGGCGAGGCGTTCCGTCTCGCCTTGGTCGGATCGACGGGACGGCACTTCGACGCCGAAGGCCGGGCGGTCGGCGGTCGCGCCGTTTTGAGGCTGCGCGAGGTCTCGGGCGACAAGCTCGAATTGATCAATCTTCGCGAACGCTGCGCGGCGAGCAAGGGCGAGGTCGAGGGTCTGCGCGGCCTGCTCGAAGCCTTGCCGTTCCCCGTATGGCTGCGAGACGCGAGCGGGCGGCTTGAGTTCGTCAACAGCGCCTATGCGCAGGCCGTGGAGGCCAAGGACGCCGAGGAAGTGCTCGCTAAGCAGATCGAATTGCTGGATCAATCGGCGCGCGCCGCGACCGCCGAGGCGCGGTCCAAGTCCCGGATTTGGCGCGAACGAGTGAACGCGGTCGTCGCGGGCGCGCGGCATTTGCTCGACGTGATCCAGGCGCCGTCGGCGCGGTCGGCGGCCGCGATCGCGATCGACCGCCAGGAAATCGAGACGGTTCGCGCCGATCTCGAAACGCAGATGCTGTCGCATAGGCGCACGCTTGACCAAATGCCGAGCGCCGTCGCCATTTTCGATGGTTCGCAGCAATTGATCTATCGCAACGCGGCGTATGAAAAACTGTGGTTGCTCGACCCGGCTTTTCTCGACGGCCGCCCCTCCGACAGCGAAATACTCGATCGCCTGCGGCTCGAACAGCGCTTGCCGCTGGAACGGGACTTTCGCGCCTGGAAGGCGCATCTCATGGAAGCCTACCGCTCGACCGGCGAGCTTCCCTCGCATCTGTGGCGCCTGCCGGACGGCCGCATGATCTGCGTCAAGGTCACCCCCAACCCGAAGGGAGGCGTGACCTATCTCTATGACGACATGAGCGAGCATTACAAACTCGAGTCGCGGTTCAACGCGCTTTATCGCATGCAGAACGAAACGCTGGAGACCTTGCATGAAGGCGTCGCCGTGTTCGGCGCCGACGGGCGTCTGCAATTCTGCAATCCCGCCTTCGCCAGGCTCTGGCGTCTCGACTGCGCCGCCCTGCCGGAAAAGCCGCACTTCGAGACNNTGCGGCGCCTGGTGACCGGCTTGAACGACGCGCGCACGGGCTTCACGCGTCGTTTGGAGCGAAGCGACGGCGACGTGGTCGATCTCACCGCCCAACCGCTGCCGGAAGCCGCGACCTTGCTGACTTTCGTCGACGTGACGGCGGACGTGAATGTCGAGCGCGCGCTGACCGATCGCAACAAGGCGCTGCTCGCCGCCGAAAAGCTGCGAAACGATTTCATTCATCACGTCAGTTACGAGCTGCGTTCGCCGCTCACCAACATTAATGGATTTGTGCATCTGCTTGGCGAGGAAACGACCGGCCCCCTCAATCCGCGCCAGCTCGAATATCTCGGATATGTGCGTAAATCGTCCAACGCATTGCTCGCCATCATCGACGACATTCTCGATCTCGCCACGATCGACGAAGACGCGATGGAGCTCGAAATCGAGGATGTCGACGCCGAAAGCGCCATGAAGGGCGCGATCGAGGGATTGCAGGACCGTCTCGCCGAAAACAAAGTCGAGTTGCAAATTGTCGCGCCCGAGAAGATCGGCGCGTTCCGCGGCGACTCCAAGCGGGTGCGCCAAATCCTGTTCAACCTGCTCTCGAACGCGATCGGCTTCTCGCGCCCCGGGCAGGTGGTTTCGCTCGCCGCTTTGCGTCGCGACGGCGACGTTGTGTTCAAGGTAGTGGATCGCGGTCGCGGCATCCCGCCCGAGATTCTCGAACGCGTCTTCGATCGTTTCGAGTCGAATACGGCGGGGTCGCGTCATCGCGGCGTCGGTCTCGGCTTGTCCATCGTCAGGGCGTTCATGGAACTGCACGGCGGCAAAATCCTAATCGACTCGACGCCGGGCGAAGGCACTGTCGTAACCTGCATTTTTCCGGGGCCAGCGGCGAAGGCCGCGCCGCCTCCGATCATCAATCCGGCTCCAACCAAACCCCGAGACGAACTCGATGCGAAAGAACTCATGCGCGAAGTCGCCGAGAGTCTGCGGGCGCAAGTCGATCACAAGAGCGTCAAGTTGCGGCTTCTGCCGACCAGCGATTTCAACATGTTTCTCGCCAATGGCGAAGATATCCGCCACGCGCTGCGCGATCTGCTGCTCGACGCGATCGACTCGACGGGCGCTGGTCAGGCCATCACCTTCGCGGGGTTCCAACGCGAGCGCGAAATCGTCTTCAAGATCACCGATCGAGGCGGCGGCGTTGACAAAAGGCGCGGCGAGGCGCGAAAATTCATCGAGGGCAACGGCGGCGTCATGCATGTCGACGCTGTCCCCGGCGAAGGCGCGACGATCACTTGCATTTTTTCGTCCCCGGTCCCTGACGCCGAAACCCAGGGTGGAGATCGCGCATCATGAGCGTCGAGGCGTCGGGGAAGACCGTTACGAAGACGATTTGGCGTCTCGACGTCGCGAAAGAGGAAGAAACCACTGCCCTCGCCGCCGACATCGCGAAGCTGCTCGTCCCGGGCGACATCGTTACATTGGCGGGCGATCTCGGCACGGGCAAGACCACTTTCGCGCGCGCGCTGATCCGAGCCGTCGCGCATGATCCGACGTTAGAGGCGCCGAGCCCCACCTTCACGCTGATGCAAATCTACGAAGGCGACTTCGGCAAGATCGTTCACGCCGACTTCTATCGTATCGAGACTGTCGCCGACGTTGCGGAACTCGGTTGGGAAGAAGCTTGCGAAGGCGCGCTGCTGCTGGTCGAATGGGCGGAGCGCGCGCGCGAATTGTTCAGCGGAGACCGTCTCGACATTCGTCTAAGCTTCGCGGAGCCCGAGCGGCGCGACGCGCGCATGATCACGATTTCCGGTTACGGCGGCTTTGCTTCGCGCCTGGCGTCGTTCAAGTCCTTGCACGAATTTTTGCGCAAGGCGAACTGGTGGGACGCGCGGCGCGACTTCCTGCAAGGCGACGCGTCGAGCCGCGCCTATGAGACGCTAACCAAGCCAACCGGAGAAAAGGCGATACTGATGATGTCGCCGCAGAGGCCGGATGGTCCCCCGATCCGTTACGGGAAATCCTACAGCACCATCGCCCACTTGGCTGAAAACGTTAAAGCTTTCGTCGCCATCGCCGAAGGTCTTTCAGCGCAACGATTTTCGGCGCCGACAATTCTTGCGCGCGATCTCGACGCCGGACTGGTGATCGTCGAGGACCTGGGTCGCGAAGGCGTGGCGGACGAGAACGGCCCGATTCCCGACCGCTATCTCGAAGCCATTGGCGCGCTCGCCGAGCTCCATGCGCGCAAACTTCCCGACACGATCGAGATCATCGATGACGGCGTTTACCGCATCCCGCCTTACGATCTCGACGCCTTGCTGGTCGAAGTCGAGTTGCTGATCGATTGGTATGTCAGTCATATCGCAAGGTCGATCGTCGCCTCGGGCGCGCGCGCGATCTTCATCAATCTTTGGCGACAGGCGCTGATCGAGGTCGCCTCCGCCACGCCGACCTGGACCCTGCGCGACTATCATTCGCCCAATCTACTATGGTTGCCCGAGCGCGAGGGCGTTCGCCGCGTCGGCATCATCGACTTCCAGGATTGCGTGCTCGGCCATCCTGCCTATGACGTGGTTTCCCTGACGCAGGATGCCCGCGTCACCGTCGCCGACGAACTGGAAATGAAGCTGATCGCGCATTACGCGCGGATGCGGCGCGACATCGACCCGCGCTTCGACATGGCTGGCTTCGTTCGGGCCTACGCCGTGCTCGGCGCGCAGCGGGCGACCAAGATCATGGGCATTTTCGCGCGGCTCGATCTGCGCGACGGCAAGCCGCACTATCTTGGTCACCTGCCGCGAGTCGAATATTATTTGAAAAAGAGCTTGCGCCACCCCGCGCTCGCCGAGCTCAAGGCATGGTATGAAACCAACCTCCCCGCGATCTTCGGTTCAGCAGCTTAACGACGCCGATTTTCCCACCACCGCCATGGTTTTCGCCGCCGGCCTCGGCACGAGAATGCGGCCGTTGACGGACAAAATTCCAAAGCCGCTCGTTTCCGTCGCGGGCAAGGCGTTGATCGACTATGCGCTCGACGATTTCGCCAAGGCCGGCGTCACGACCGCGATCGTCAATGTGCATCATCTCGCGGATCAGATCGAACGGCATCTCTCAACCCGCGCGTCTCCGCGCATAATCCTGTCGGACGAGCGCGCGTCGCTGCTCGATCAGGGCGGCGGAATTAAAAAAGTCCTGCCGCTTTTCGAGAGAAAGCCATTCTTCATATGCAACACCGATGCTTTCTGGAAGGACGACGGCGCGGCCAATTTTCAAGCGCTCGCGCGAGCCTGGGATGGCGATCGGATGGACGCGGCGCTGCTGCTGGCTGAAACCAAAGGCAGCGTGGGCGTCGATTGGGATGGCGATTTCGAGCTTCAACCAGATGGGCGCGTTACGCAGCCGCCCGGCGCGAGACGTTATGTTTATTCAGGCGTCGGCATCGTGAAGCCGCAGCTTTTCGAAGGCGTCGCGGAAGATATTTTCAAACTCGCCCCATTCTTCTTCAAGGCCGCGGAACGGGGGCGACTGTTCGGCGTCGCCGCGCGGTCGCTCTGGCTGCATGTCGGGACCGTCGAGGCGATCGCGCGGGCCGAGCAAGCATTGGCGGCCTGACGACAGAATTTCCTTTCGCGCGATAACGAGGATCCTTCGTGGGCCGCAACGTCTTCACCATCCCGCCAGGCGTTCCATTTCTCTCGACCTTCGTCGAAGCGCTTCTGGCCGGCGAAATCGTCTCTAACGTGTCGCGCGAGAGCGCGCCGATCGATCTAGCGCGCATGACGATCTACGTCCCGACGCAACGCGCCGCGCGCGCTCTCGCGGCGGAATTCGCGCGCGCGATCAATGCGCCGGCGGCGCTGTTGCCGCGCATACTGCCGCTTGGCTCGCTGGAGGAGCAGGAAGACATCGCCCTCTTCTCCGGTTACGCGGAAGAATTCGACGAACGATTTTTGCCCGCGATCGACGAGATAGAACGCCGTTTGATTCTCGCGCAGCTGATTTTGAAATGGGCGCGCGCCTTGGGACACGCGATCGTTTCATATAATCCAGATGGCGCTCCAGTGGTGGACAAGCGCGAGACGATGTTGGTTTCGCCGTCGCCCGCCAACGCCTGCGCGCTGGCCAAGGAGCTTGGCGCGCTGATCGACGAATTCATCATCGAGAATGTGGATCCATCCGCGATCGATGGCCTGGCGGGCGAATCCTTCGACCAATATTGGGCCATTACGACGCGATTTCTGAGCATCGCCTTGCGGCAATGGCCGCTCATTCTCGAACAGCGCGGCATGATTGACAGGGCTCAACGTCAAAAGGCGCTGCTCGCGGCGCAGATCGAACATTTGAAAAGCGCGGGCGAAGGCGATCCCGTCATCGCGCTTGGATCGACGGGCTCCAATCCGACGACGGCCCAGCTTCTCGACGCGATCTCGCGCATGGCGCAAGGCGCGGTGGTCCTGCCCGGTCTCGATCGCGATCTCGACGATATCGGCTGGCGTCATATCGGCGAGGCTTCCGGCGAACATGGAGAGCCCTCCTACACGCATCCGCAATCCATTCTAAAGCGCCTTTCGCGGATCATGAACATCGACCGCGCGGAGGCGCGAGAAATCGGCGTCCCGACGCCACCGCTCGCGGCGCGGCGCGAATTGGCGGCGCAGGCGTTGCGTCCCGCGGACAGCACGGAACAGTGGCGCGAATATCGCGCGAGACGAGGCGCGACCTTCTCCAGCGCGCTGGAAGGCGTCAGCCTGATCGAGGCGCCCGATGAGCGCTTGGAGGCTTTGACCCTGGCGCTGTTCATGCGGCGCGCGTTGGAGACGCCAAACCGCACGGCGGCATTGATTACGCCGGATCGAACGATCGCGCGCCGCGTATCCGCCGAACTCGCGCGCTTTGATATAGAGATCGACGACTCCGGCGGCGAACCGCTTGGCGTTACGTCTATCGGCGCGCTCGCGAGACTACTCGCGGCGATCGCTCCGCATGGAGCCTCGGCGGTGGATGTCGCCGCCCTGCTCGCCCATCCTCTCGCGACATTCGGACTATCGCGCGAGCACATCGCGAAGCTCGCGCCGCTGGTCGAGATCGCCGTGCTTCGAGTCGTGGCCGATGGGAGCGCGAGTTGGGCCGCGCGCGCCGACGGCGCGCGCGCGTTGGCCGCGGAGCCTCACGCCTTCCCGGCGGCGAAGCGGCTCGGCGACGACGACTGGCGCGCGATCCAGGATCTGCTTGCGCGCCTCGACGCCGCGCTATGCCCGATGACGACGCCGCCGCGCGAAGCGCTTCTTGGCGCCCGCGTCGAAGCCTTGCGCGTGAGCCTCGAAGCCGTCACCGCTTTGCCCGGGGGATGCGAGGCGATGGCCAGCCCGGGCATGGAGGAATTCCTCGCTTTGCTCGACCAGTTGGAGAACGCCAAAGCGCCGATCGACTTCGACGCCTCGAGCTTCGCGATCTTTCTCGACGCTCTGCTGTTCGAGACCAAGGTTCGCGGGCCGCGCCGCGCCCATCCGCGCCTGAAGATTCTTGGACCGCTCGAAGCGCGCCTCATCGACGCCGATCTTGTGTTGCTCGCCGGCCTCGACGAAGGCGTTTGGCCGCCGCAGACGGACGCCGGCGCCTTTCTCAATCGTTCGATGCGCGCCGCGCTTAACCTATCGCCGCCGGAGCGACGCATCGGCCAAAGCGCGCATGACTTCACTATGGCGTTTGGCGCGCGCGAGGTCGTGATCAGCCGGGCGGTGAAGCGCGGCGGCTCGCCGACTGTCGCCTCGCGTTTCGTCACGCGTCTCGACGCACTGGCGGGCGAAGCCTTCGCGGCCTGCAAGACGCGGGGCGCGGCGATGCTCGACATCGCCATCGCTCTCGACCAGCCGCCCTCGATCAAAGGGTGCGAGCGTCCGGAACCCATTCCGCCCGTCGAACTGAGGCCCACGCGATTAAGCGTTACGCGCGTCGAGACGTTGCGCCGCGATCCCTACGCGATCTACGCGGAGCGCATCCTCGAACTCGTTCCCCTTGCGCCGCTCGGCGACGAACGCGGCGCGCGCGAGATGGGCACGGCGATTCACGAGACTTTGGCCAAGTTCGTCCAATCGCATCCGCGTGGTCCGCTTCCCGATGACGCGCGCGAAACCCTGGTGGCGATGGCGCGAGAGAACCTTGAAATATTCCTTTCCGATTCCGACTTCGAAGCCTTCAAATGGCCACGTGTCGAAGCCGGTCTCGATGACGCGCTGGCGTTCGAGATGGCTCGCCGGGCGTTGGGCGTTGAAATTCACGTCGAGGAAAGCGGCGCCTGGAGCTTCGAACTCGCCGACGGAAGCATGTTCCGCCTGAGCGGCGTCGCCGACCGCATCGAGGTGAATGGCGACGGGACTGCGACGGTCTTCGACTATAAAACAGGCGCGCCGCCCAGCAACAAGCAGGTTCTGGCAGGCTTCGCCCCGCAATTGACGCTGGAGGCGGCGATGATCGCGGCCGGCGCTTTCAAAATGGTCGGACGCCGCGAAACGCAGGGCGCCGCTTATGTGCCGATTGGCGGCGCGGACGCTGGCGAACTGCTCTGGGTCAAGCCAAAAGATATGAGTTTTGGCGATCTCGTCGCCGACCATAAATCGCAGTTGCTCACGCTGCTAAATCAGTTTCGTAATCCCAAGCGTTCCTATCCGTCGCGCCCCTATGTCGCTTTCGCCTCGCGTCATGGCGACTACGATCATCTCGCGCGCGTGAAGGAATGGTCGCGCGCTGGCGGCGGCGAAGGCGAAGGAGCAAGCGAATGAGCGCCGCGCGTTCGATTCCATGGCAAACGAAGCAAGACCAGTGGCGCGCCTCCGATCCGAAACTCTCCGCCTGGGTGTCCGCTCACGCGGGTTCCGGCAAGACGCACGTGTTGTCGCAGCGCGTCGTGCGTTTGCTGCTGGCGCGCGTGCCGCCGTCGCGCATTCTTTGCCTCACATACACCAAGGCGGCCGCAGCCAATATGGCGGCGCGCATTTTCGACATTCTCGCCAAATGGACGCTGCTCGACGACGACGCGCTCGACAACGCGGTTGAAAAGGCCTCCGGACGGCGGCTCGACCCCGCGGAGCGCGATTTCGCGCGCCGACTTTTCGCGCGCACGGTGGAAACGCCTGGCGGATTGAAGGTCCAGACGATCCACGCCTTCTGCGAAAGGATTTTGCATCTCTTTCCGTTCGAGGCCAATGTTCCCGCCGGCTTTCGCATCATCGACGACATCGAGCGCGGCGCGTTGTTGGCCGACGCGCGCAAGGAGACGCTGGATCGCGCTCTTAATGAAGATGACTCCCTGCGCGACGCCTTGGCGACCGTCGCGCGAGACGCGAGCGAAGTGACGTTCGATGGAATGATCGGAGAGCTTCTGCATCATCGCGGCGCCTTGCGCGGCGTCGCGCGAGGCGAGGATTACGAGCGCGATCTGCGGCGTCGGCTGGGACTAACCGAAAGCGAGACTCTGGCCGACATCGAAGCGCGGATGATCGATGGCGGCATAGCGTCGAAAGACTGGCCGGCTCTCACCGAAAGACTGCGGCAAGGCAGCAAGAGAGACGCGGGACTCGCCGACCAGCTTATGCAAGCGGCGAAACTCGCGCCCGATCCCGCCTGCATCGACGATTATCTGTTAGTGTTCTTTACTCAAAAGGGCGGACCGCGCGGCGGCGACGGAACAATCATCACCACCGGACTTTGCAAGAAAGATCCGGAGCTTCTGGCCCTGCTCGAACAAGAGCGCGAACGTCTTGCCGCGCTGATCGACAAGCGCAAGACAGCGGCGACCTACGCGCGCTCGCTGGCTTTGGCGCGGATCGGCGAAGCGATTGTCTCCTGCTACGAGCGCATGAAGAATCATCGCGGCTTGTTCGATTTCGACGATCTGATCGAGCGCACGCGTGAATTGCTGCGGCGCTCCAGTCCTTCCTGGGTGCTATATAAGCTCGACCAGCGGATCGATCACATTTTGCTCGACGAGGCGCAGGATACAAGCGCGCCGCAATGGGAGATTCTGCAAGTCATCGCCAATGAATTCGCGCAAGCGACGCGCCCGCGCAGCTTCTTCGCGGTCGGCGACGAGAAGCAGTCGATCTTCTCCTTCCAGGGCGCGGCGCCGGAAAAATTCGACGCGATGCGGCGCGGTTTCGCAAGCCGCTTCAGCGCCGCGAAGCTCCCATTCGAACATGTGCGCCTCACACTTTCCTTCCGCTCCGCGCCGACGATCCTCGCCAGCGTCGACGCGATCTTCAACTTCGGAGATAACAGGCTGGGCCTGTCCTTTGACCCGGCGGAGCCCGCGCCCGAACATACTGCCTGGAAGAACGACGCCGCCGGCCTCGTCGAGATTTGGGACCCCATCGGCCCGAACAAGCGCGAGGAATCTAAAGATTGGAAGCTCCCGCTCGATTATGTCAGCGTCGACGATCCCGCCGCGCGCCTCGCCCGCAAGGTCGCGGGCAAGATCGCGTCGCTGCTGGATTTAAACAATGGCGAATGGGTCGAAGGCGAAAACGGACCCCGCGCGATAACGCCCGGCGACTTTCTGATTTTGGTGCGCAAACGCGACGCATTTTTTGAAGCGATGATTCGCGCGCTCAAGGAGCAACATATTCCAGTCGCCGGCGCCGATCGGCTCGATCTCATGAATCACATCGCCGTGATGGACCTCTGCGCGCTTGGCCGCGCGGCGCTGCTGCCCGAAGACGATCTAACGCTGGCCATCGTGCTGAAGTCGCCGCTCATTGGACTGGGTGACGACGATCTCATCGCGCTCGCGCCAAAACGCGAGGGCGCGCTGATTCATGCGCTGGAGCAATCGAAAGCGCCCGCGCACCGGGAGGCGGCGCTGCGGCTGGATAATTGGAGCCGCGACGCGCGGCGATTGACGCCCTTCGATTTTTACAGCCGCGCGCTCGGCGCAGGACGGGGACGCGAAAAGCTCGTCGCGCGGCTGGGGCCGGAGGCAAACGACGCCATCGATGAATTTTTGCGCCTCGCTCTCGATTTCGAGCGCGACGAACCGGGCTCGCTGACGAGCTTTCTTGCTGGCGTCGAGAAACTCGATGTGTCGATCAAGCGCGACATGGAAGCCGCCGGCGACGCGGTGCGCGTGATGACCGTCCACGCCGCGAAGGGTCTTGAAGCGAAGATCGTGTTTTTGCCCGACACCTGCGGCGCGCCGACGGGCCGTCACGACCCCAGGATTTTCGCGCTGACGGAGAACGAGGACGCGGACGACGCCAGCCTCGTCTGGTCGCCGAAAATGGACGCCGATCCGGCGCCCGTCGCGCGCGCGCGGGATAAATTGCGGGAGGCCGCGCGAAACGAACATCGGCGCCTGCTTTATGTCGCGCTGACGCGGGCCGAGGAGCGGCTCTATATCGCGGGTTTTGTCGGCGAACGGGGGCCGGCGGACGGTTGTTGGCACAACATGATCCGAGAGGCGCTCGAAGGCGGCTTCGACGCGCTGCCCGACCCGGATGAAGCGGAAAGACAAATCCTGCGCAGCAAAAACGCTCCGGCGACAATAACGCTCACGCGCGCCGCCGCGCCAAGGGAGCGCGTCGAGATACCCGCATGGGCGCGCACGCCCGCCGAACATGAAACCGCGCCCACGCCGCCGCTGCGGCCATCGAGCGCGTTCGCCGGCGCCGACGCAGCGCCGGACTTTATCGCCGCGGCGCCCGCGAGGCGGGACGGCGATCGGCTTCTGATCGGCCGGCTCACCCATGCGCTGCTGCAACATCTGCCGCGATGCGCGGCGGAGCGCAGGCCATTGGTCGCGCTGCGCTTCTTGGAGCTTCACGCGCCTCGGCTGGAGCCGGCGCGGAGCGAAACGCTCGTCCGCGCCGTGCTTGACGTAATCGATCATCCGTCGCTGGCGCCATTGTTCGGCGCGGGTTCGGCGGCGGAGGTGGATATCGTCGCGCGCATCGACACGCCGCGCGGACCGCGCGACATCGTGGGCCGGATCGATCGCATCGCCGAAACCGAAAGCGAGGTTTTCATCGCGGATTTCAAGACCGGCGCGCCTCGCCTTTCGCCCGGCGTCGCGCAATTGCGCCAGCTCGCGCTTTATCGCGCCGCTGCTTTGGCGCTCTATTCCGGCAAGAAGGTGCGCTGCGTGCTGATTTTCACGCAGGACGCGAGCGTCGTGGAGCCCGGCGAAGTGGCGCTGGAACAGGCGCTAAGGGAAATCGACGCCCTCTAAAATTTACATTCCTTCGGCAGTTTTTCGTCCGACCAGTCGATCAGTCTGATCGCGCCGGATTTGATCTCGACCGGCTTGCCGTTACGCACGCCCTTGCCGCTCAGGAAGTTGAGATCGCAAGAGCCGCCGGCCCTGGGGTCGAGATTATCGCGGGATTCATAAGTGAGGCCCGCGACGAGATATTCGTGGCTGCGATAAACGATCGTGAGCGTCTCGCTCCAGCGGTAGCGGCCTATCGCGTCGTTTTGCGATTTTACGATCAAGGAGTTTTTGGCGTTGGTGTCGAGCGAGGGCCGCGAGCCCCACATCGCGCCGTTCCAGGCGGCCGCCTTTTTCACCAGCGTCGGATTCATCGGCGAGTCGGGCTTGGCGTCCTCGATCGCGCGAAAAATATAGAGATCGGCGCCTGCGTCGAAATTATCGACCAGCACGGCGCGATCCGTGGAGCCGTCATCCCCGAAGCTCAATGTGACCGCGGAGATGACCCGCTCATATCCAGAAGGTTCGGCCCGCGCGGAAAGCGCGCTGGCGGCGCAGCACATGAGAGCGGCGAGTGTCGTCGAACGAAAAATCATGGGCAAGGGCTCCGTCGGTCGGAATCCCCATAAAATATACGAAAATGCTTCAAGTTAAATCTCCTCCTCTCCCTCGCGGGAAAGGAGGAGAGGCTTTGCGTCACTCGCTCGCGGGAACGCCCGCGGCTTTCGCCTTGGCTTCGAGATCCTCGCCGGTGATCTGATCGACCACGCGCATGGAGAGGCGCACCTTGCCGCGATCGTCGAAGCCGAGCAGCTTCACTTTCACCTTGTCGCCTTCCTTCACGACATCGGTGGTCTTGTTCACGCGCGCGCTGGAGAGCTGCGAGATGTGAACGAGACCATCCTTGGCGCCGAAGAAGTTCACGAAGGCGCCAAAATCGGCGGTCTTCACCACCGTGCCCTCGTAAATCTGGCCGACCTCCGGATCGGACGCGATCGACTTGATCCAGGCGATCGCCGCCTTGATCGAATTGGCGTCGGAGGAAGCCACCTTCACGGTGCCGTCGTCCTCGATATTCACCTTGGCGCCGGTCTTTTCCACGATCTCGCGGATCACCTTGCCGCCCGTGCCGATCACTTCGCGAATCTTGTCGGTGGGGATTTTCAGCGTTTCGATGCGCGGAGCGAACTCGCCGAGTTCCGCGCGCGACGTGGCGATGGCCTTGGCCATCTCGCCGAGAATGTGCAGACGGCCGTCGCGCGCCTGCGCCAGCGCGACCTTCATGATCTCCTCGGTGATGC
>PLZT01000260.1 GCA_003152255.1 Methylocystaceae bacterium
CGTAGAACTCATCAGTTCGACACGCTGCGCCGAACTTAATGATCGCTTCGGTCCGATGATTCAGGCGATCGTCGAAGCGCATGTTCGCCAGCGCGAGGCCAAAGGACCCGGTTCGCAAAGCGCGTAGATATCCCGCTTTCGCGTGTGATCAACGTTTGTCGGACGCTTTTGGCGAGATAAATGGACTTGAGGCGCGGATATTGATGCTTTTCACTGGAGGCCAGCCTTAATAAATTCGGCGCCCAATCTCAAACTTCGCGAGATATGCGGCAATGTCGGAATCGTCGAAAGGTGGGCCGGAAAACGCGCCGACCGCCGGAGGCGCCGCGGCGACTTCGTGGATTCCCAGAGCGGAGTCATAGAGATCCGGGCGATACGTTCGCTTTGCCGCCGCCAGCGACTCGGCCATGTGCCGCGCTTGTCCCCAACGCAGCATTTGTGCGTAAAGCCACGCCGCCTGCGTCGGGTCGGGGCGGCTGGCCGAGTCTCGACCGATTAGCAGATAGTTCGGATTCTCTCGCACGCAGCCGTCCGACGCCACCTTCAACCGTCCATCCAGCGTGCGAAGGATTAGCTCGGCTTCGACTCCAACGCGATCGGGCCTCGCCAGGATCGATGCGACTTCCCGCCGGTTTTCGGGCGCGGCCACGAAATCCGCGGCCCTCGCCAGCGCCCGCGTTAGCGCCGCCACCGTTTCCGGCTCCATGCGCGCGACGCTTTCGCGTAGCGCCAGCACTTTTTCGGGAGCGTTCGCGCAAATGTGCACGCCGAAGTGAAGGATTCGCCCAAGGCCCGCGTCGACCGCGATCGAGTTCCAAGGCGCGCCGACACAAAATCCATCTACCTGCTTTTTCGCGAGACTCTCGACCATGTAGGGCGGCGGCAGCACGATCAGTCGCACGTCCTCGTCAGGATCGACGCCGCCAGACGCCATCCAGTAGCGTAATAGATAATTATGGGAAGAGAACGGAAAGGTCATGCCGAAAGTCATCAGTTCGGCGCCGCTCTCCTTGCGTTGCCGCACCACGCGGGCCAGCGCGCGCGCGCTCGAAACGGGATCGACAAGATCGCCATCGGCGACGGCTTGCAAATCAGCGTAAAGCGTGGGCGAGACGGTAATGGCGTTTCCGTTCACCGCGAGAGTGAAGGGCGTGATGATCGGAACCTTGGCGCAACCGAGCCCAAGGCTGGAGGCGATCGCCATCGGCGCCAATAAATGCGCGGCGTCGAACAACCCGATGTTGAGCTTGTCGCGCACGTTCGACCAGGAGACTTCGCGCGCCAACTGGATGTCGAGGCCCTCGACGACGGCGAAGCCCTTGTCGACGACGACAAACAGCGCCGCCGCGTCCACGAGCGGAATAAACCCGATCCGTATGGGTTTGAGCGCCTTGGTCATTTCAAAAGCTCCGCCGCGGTGATGACGGCGGCCGCGATGTCCGCGATTTTCTTTTTCTCGCGCATCGCGGCGCTTCGCATCAACCGATAGGCTTCATCCTCGGTGAGACCCTTGCTTTTCATCAAAATGCCTTTCGCGCGATCCAGTGTTTTGCGATCTTCAAGGTCTGTTTTCGCGCGCTCAAGTTCGTTTTGAAGTTTAGAGAAAGCGTTGAATCGGGAAACGCATAAATCAAGTATCGATTTGATCCGTTCCTTTTTTAAGCCGTCGACGATATAGGCGGAAACACCGGCGTCGACGGAGGCTTGGATCGACGCCGTGTCGCTCTGGTCGACGAACATCGCGACTGGACGCCGCACGATGCGACTCACCTGAAACATCTGTTCGAGCGTATCGCGGGAAGGATTTTCGAGGTCAATGAGGATCACGTCCGGGTCGATGGCGTGAATGCGCATCAGCAGATTGTTCATGTCGCTCAGGCGTTCGACCGCCATGAAGCCGGCCTCGCGCAGCCCCTCTTCGAGAATGGCGGCGCGGATCGAACTCTCGTCGACTATGACAATTTTCAACAGGTCGCATCCCACGATGCGCGCGAAGCCGACTTTGGCGCGACGACGTTGTTAAAATGCGCGCGCGCGGCGAGGCGCGCCGCGACGTATATTCGCGTTTAGGTTTCATGGAAACCTAAACGCGCCGCGCCCATCACCCGGATGATTGTTGTCGTGACGCCGAAACTTGGTTCGACGCCGCGTTCCTCAAATCTTCCAGCGCAGGACGACCGAGGCTTGCCAGTTTTTCGAGAGCAGTGGACCATTGAGATCCTGATAAACGGGAATTCCCGCTTCAACCGACGCTGAAAAAGCGTCGACCCCGATGCACTTTCCGCTGATCGTCGCACCCCCAAAGAGTTCGATGCGCTGACCACCATAGAAAGTTGGATTGGCGGCCGGCGCCTTTCCAACGACCAGAGGATCGGCGCCAATGATTGGGCCTTGCAGGCTTCCGCTGACACGAATGGTGGTTGTAAGGCTTGGCGTCCAACTATAGCCACCCCAACCGCTGAACTCATGCAAATCGCCATACATCCAACCCTCCGGATTCACGCCGAGAGGAAGGCGAGCGCGGTAGGAGAGACCCCAGGACCATCGCTCAAGCGCGCCAGCATAGACGATCCCGGGCATAACGTCGAAGGTGCCAGATCCCGGCTGCATTGAATAGAAGGCGCGGCTTGTCGCGTAGGTTCCATTCGGCTGGAGCAAGGTGAAGGTGTTGTCGGTGCCGCCGGTTGGGAAGGACATCCCCAGATTGATCTGGATGCGATTAATCGGGTCCTGATAGACGCGCCAGATTCCCGCCAATATGGAATCCGTCATGCCGTCCGTCCCGCTAAAGCTCATCCCAAGCGGGGTGATGCCGGACGCGCCCTTGAAGGTCAACATATCGATATTCTTCTCGATCATGCCGGTGGCCACGACAATCGAGATATCCTTGGTGACGCCGTAGGCGAGCGAGACTCCTTGTGACGCGATAGCGATGTTCTGCGGGATTAAGCGTAGCTTTGACGCGGCCGGATCCCAATACCACGGGACGGTCGCCGCGATTTGTTGCGACGAGATTCTTTGTGTCCCAAGCAGAGAGTGAGAAAGATTCGAGAACTGCGCGCCGACGGAGAAGGTCAACCTTCCAGCCGCGGGCATGTCGGCGCCGAAAACCCCGAGCGGAGCGGGCGGAAGCGGCGGCGGAGCGTCTGCGGGAGGCGGAGGCGGCGCGATGGACAGATCGGCCGCGCGGGCCGCGCCGACGCCAAGCGAATAGATCGCGGCGGCGAGCGCGAGAGCTTTTCGCGAAGTCGCGGAAAATCGTCGCGAACTCCGTTGCGCGCTTTGCTCATTGTTCTCACTTTCTCTTGTTGCCGCCACGACCGCGCATCGGCGAACGCGGCCACGAAAAAAAGCCGCTGTTCCGATAGAGCGCGAAAAGAGCGCGCTCTATCGGAACAGCGGCGTTGCTGCTCGGCCCTTCATTGGGCGTTTCGTGCAAATCGGAGCAAGAGCGGCGCCAAGGCGCGTGGTGTTGGGGAAAGTCAAGAAATCACTATGTTGCAAACTCAACCATGTCGTCGCGCGCAACGAGGGCTGCTTATTTTAGCGGATGCCCTGCATAGTACGTGAGCGATCTGCTCATTGAAACGCGCTCTTTAAGAGCGAAGCGAATTTTTGTTTCGGGACTCGAATTGGCGCGGCCGTTCCTTTGAACACCCCCAGTGGCCTCGCGAGCGCGTCGTCTTTTGGGGCCGTGATGCTCGCAGCGCATAAGCGTTGCTTCAAGCATGGCACGACGATCGCTCCGAATTACGCACTGGACCACGTCAACCAACGGCGCGCGCGTCGTCCAGCCTCCCCCAAACATAGCTCGAATTGGAGCCCTCATGACCGAGCCATCGCCCGGCGCCCTGAATCTTTTTCGTCTCGAGCCCCGCATCAAGATCCTGCATCTGACGTGGCTCGCATTCTTGGTAAGCTTTTTCGTGTGGTTCAACCACGCGCCCCTCATGGCCGCGATTCGCGCCTCGCTGCATCTAACCGACGCCCAAGTGTCCGCCTTGCTCATTCTCAACGTCGCGTTGACAATTCCGGCGCGCATCGTCTGCGGGATGCTGGTCGACAAGCTCGGGCCGCAACTTCTATTCGCATTGTTGCTGGCGATTTCGGGCGGTCTTTGCATCTTCTTTGGACTCGCCCAAAGCTTTCAAACGCTGGCGATCGCGCGCTTCCTGCTGGCTTTCGTCGGCGCGGGATTCGTCGTCGGCATTCGCATGATCGGCGAATGGTTCCCGGCCAAGCAGGCCGGCTTTGCTCAAGGAATCTATGCCGGCTTCGGCAATTTCGGTTCGGCCGCGGCCGCGGTCACCCTGCCGAGCGTCGCCGCTTGGGTTGGCGGTCCCGACGGCTGGCGCTGGGCGATCATTCTCACGGGCGCGATCTCAATCGCCTATGCCGGAGTCTATTATCTCGCGACAAGCGACACGCCGAAGGGCTCGACCTATTTCAAGCCGAAGAAGACGGGCTCGATGGAGGTGACGAGCAGAGGCGACTTCGTTCTCTACGCGATTCTTCAAGCGCCGCTCGCACTCGCCCTGGCCTTGCTGGCGTGGAAGCTCGGTCCCT
>PLZT01000184.1 GCA_003152255.1 Methylocystaceae bacterium
CGGCGTTTACGTTTTTCGCCGCGCGACGTTCGAGCGATTCGTCGGCCTGCCCGTTTCGCCGCTGGAGAAACGCGAGCGGCTCGAACAGCTCCGCGCGCTGGAGGACGGCATGCGCATCGACGCCGCCCTGCTGGACAAAGCAGGGCCGTCGGTGGATACCGAGCGCGACCTTGACGCCGCGCGCCGGGTCGCGACAGTGCTTTTTAGCAAAAGTGGACGCCGGTTTTGCCCCGGAAAGCACGACAAAATAAAGGAATCTAGGGTCCTTCCGGTTCAATCTAAACCGGAAGGACCCTAGCGAATGTGAGGGTGACGCGTGACCGAATTCATCGCCTATCAAGGGGAGCCTGGCGCCAATTCCGACATCGCCTGCCGCGACGCCTATCCGCTGATGACGCCGCTGCCTTGCGCCAGCTTCGAGGACGCCTTCGCGGCCGTCACCGACGGCGCGGCGATGCTGGCGATGATCCCGATCGAGAACTCGATCGCCGGACGGGTCGCGGACATTCACCATTTTCTGCCCAATTCCGGGCTTCATATCGTCGGCGAATATTTTTTGCCGATCCATTTTCAATTGATGGCGCCGCGCGGCGCCGGGCTTGGCGGCTTGAGGGGCGTCTATAGCCATGTGCACGCGCTCGGACAATGCCGCAAGATCATTCATCAATTGCGGCTAGCGGCCTTCACGGCGGGCGACACGGCCGGCGCCGCGCGCGAAATCGCCGAATGGAACGATCCAACCAAGGCGGCGCTCGCCCCAAAACTCGCCGCCGACATTTACGGGCTCGATATTCTCGCGGAAAACGTCGAGGACGAGGCGCACAACACCACGCGATTCGTGGTGCTCTCGAAGACCGCGCAATGGCCGACGGAGATCGAGGCGGCGACGATGACCACCTTCATCTTCCGCGTGCGCAACGTGCCGGCGGCGCTTTACAAGGCGCTCGGGGGGTTCGCCACCAATGGCGTCAATATGACGAAACTGGAAAGCTACATGGTCGACGGCGAATTCGCGGCGACGCGCTTTCTCGCCGATGTCGACGGCCGCCCCGATCAACCCGCGCTGGCGCGGGCGCTCGAAGAACTGCGCTTCTTCTCGCGCGAGGTGGAAATTCTCGGCGTCTATCCCGCGAGCCCGTTCCGAAAGACCAACATCCCCGCCTTCGAACAATAGCGATTGAAAACCCCGCGCCAGGAGGAGACCATGTCCGTCGCTTATGATCCGCAAAACATCTTCGCCAAAATCCTGCGCGGCGAAATACCCGCGCATAAGGTCTACGAGGACGACATCGCTCTCGCCATGATGGACATCATGCCGCGCGCCGAGGGCCATACGCTGGTGATCCCGAAACAACCGGCGCGCGGGCTCATCGACGTCGATCCGGAAAATCTGGCGCAACTGATCAAGCGCGTGCAGCACGTGGCCAAGGCGGTGAAGGCGGCGTTTGGCGCCGAAGGCCTGACCTTGCAGCAATTTAATGAGAGCGCTGGCGGGCAGGTGATTTTTCACCTGCATTTCCACATCCTGCCGCGCTGGGCCGGCGTCGCGCTGCGCCCGCCGGGAACCATGGCCGATAACGACAGGCTGAAGGCGCAGGCCGAGCAAATCAAAGCCGTCTTGGGCGCCTTCTCCGGCTGAATCGATCGCCTGGGCGACGCCGAGCGCGCCGCTTTTCCAAGCGCGGACTCGGCGGCGCGCAATAGTCGATGAGATCGCGTATTCCGCGAGCAAGAGATCTTTCAAACACTTCAAATGACCCGCAACGTCATTAACTTGTAATGATCCGCGTCACGCGAACGACGCATAAGCGGCACAAAAGCGCAGCATCGATCCGCTAATGTCTTGGCATGACATTCATGCCGAATCCTCTCGCGTCGACGACGCGCCTCCCCCGCATCTTGGCGCTCGGAACGCTCGCTCCGCGCGCGACCTTCTGGGGCTCCAAATTCG
This sequence comes from Methylocystaceae bacterium, assembly GCA_003152255.1. Next base: position 1,952 of record PLZT01000184.1, read on the forward strand.
TGGCGGCCGATCTCGCGGTCGTGCGGCGAATAAGCGCCGCCGCCGAGCGTTCGCCCGCGGGACGCATGTTCGCGGTCGCCATCAGCAAGCTTGGCAATGGCTGGATCTATCCGATCCTCGCCGCGATCATATTCGCGGCATGGGGATGGGACGACGGCAAGCGCATGATCCTCCTCGCGTCGGCGAACGCCGCGTTGACGCATGTTTTGTATCCGATCATCAAACGGCGATTTAAGCGCTTGCGTCCATTCAAGGTCGATTCGCGCGTGCCGTCGCTGCTCGACACGCTCGACGAACATTCCTTTCCGAGCGGTCACGCCATGACCTTGACCGGCGTGCTCGCGCCGGTCGTGCTGTTGTGGCCCGCGGCAACGGTCTCGGCGGTCGTGATGGCTTGCTGCATGGCCTGGTCGCGCCTCGCGACGGGTCATCACTATCCCAGCGACGTGGCCGCCGGCGCGGCGCTCGGCGTCGGCCTCGGATACGCATTGTCAGTGTATTTGCTTGCCTTTATTTGAACCGCGGGCGACGTTTCGAGCGAGGGTTCGTCGCGGGAAAGTCTCCTATCGCGTCGCGCCGCCGCGCGGCTGAATCCCTTGCTGTTCCAAGCGACTCCACGCGGACGGACGCGGGTGCGACTGGCTTAGCTTGGATGTCGCGCGAAAAAATTTTCGACGATGACGCAAAAATCGCGCGTGTTTTTTCATTCTTCGCTTGACGTGGCGGGGAGCCGCGACTAGTTTCCGCGCA
>PLZT01000700.1 GCA_003152255.1 Methylocystaceae bacterium
TTGCGCGAGCGCGACCGCTTCGATCCGGCGATGGAGATTTTCGTCGCCAATCTTCCGCTGGTCGCCAAGCGCGATTTCGCGCAGCTTTCGAAACTGTGCGGGGTCGACGAGGAGGACATCCTCGATATGGCGGCGGAGTTGCGCAGGCTCGATCCCAAGCCCGGCCGCGCCTTCGGCGACCCGCCGACGCAGACGTTGGTCGCCGATGTGATCGTGCGCGCGGCCGGCGACGGCTCCTGGCATGTGGAGTTGAACTCCGACGCCCTGCCGCGCGTGCTGCTCAACCACACATATGCGGCGAAGGTCAGCGCCCATGCGAAGGGCGACGCCGACAAGAGCTTCATCTCCACCTGTATGCAGAACGCCAACTGGCTGCTGAAGAGCCTCGAACAACGCCAGCGCACGATTCTGAAGGTGGCCTCGGAAATCGTGCGGCTGCAGGACGCTTTCCTCGCCCACGGCGTCGAGCATTTGCGCCCGCTCAATCTGCGCACCATAGCCGACGCGATCGGCATGCATGAGTCCACCGTCTCGCGCGTCACATCGAACAAATACATGATGACGCCGCGCGGCATGTTCGAACTCAAATATTTCTTCTCCGCCTCGATCGCGACGACGAGCGGCGCCGCCGCCCATTCCGCCGAATCCGTGCGCTTCAAGATCAAGCAGATGATCGACAGGGAGAGCGTCGACGAGATTTTGTCCGATGACGCCATAGTGGCGCGGCTCAAGGCGGTCGATATAGAAATCGCCCGCCGCACCGTCGCCAAATACCGCGACAGTTTGCGTATTCCCTCCTCGGTCGACCGCCGGCGCGAAAAGATTTCCGCGCAGCGCGAACATGCATAGCCAAGCTTTGGGCATTTTGACGCGCGAGCGGGCGCCCATTGACTTCGGAGACGGACAATCTTATCGCTGCGAGTGATTAGCGCCGCTGGAACCGCGTCGATCGGAGCGCTGTCGTGCGGAGAGCTTTTCATTTGGCGTGATCCCGTCCTCGCGGCTGTGCGGCCCGCGTCGGTAGGAGTCGAACAGGCAGATGCGTCTTGGCCGATTAACGCGAAGAGAATTCTCCACCTAAGCCAGTCCGGCCGCGCCATATGCGACCGACGGGCCGCGACGCGCGTCAGGCGCGCAAGGCAAACATCGGGCTGGCCAAAAGTCGGCGCATATGAACTCAGGACGGAAATAGAGCATGACGTTGCGGGTTTCAGGCAAGAACATCAATATTGGCGAAGCGTTGCGCACTCATGTGACGGACAGGCTTAACGCGTTGACTGGCAAATATTTCGACGGCGCCGTCACCGGCCATGTCACGATCTCTCCCGAGGGAACGGGGTTTCGCGCCGATTGTAGCCTGCACCTGACCTCGGGGATGTTGCTGCAGGCGGACGGCCGCGCGCAGGACCCTTACGCCGCCTTCGATCAATCGGCCGAACGAATCGAAAAACGCTTGCGCCGTTACAAGAGCCGGCTGAAGAGCCATCACGATCACGACGCCGCCAAGGCCGAGACGGTGGCGAGCTACGTGCTCGAGGCGCCGGATCAGGAGCAGGAGGCGCCGGCGGAGTTCAACGCTGCGGTGATCGCCGAATCGACGACGCAATTGCGCCGCCGTTCCGTGTCACAAGCCGTGCTGGATCTCGATCTTTCCGGCGCGCCGATTTGCGTCTTTCGCCATGCGTCGACCGGACGCGTCAACGTCGTTTATCGCAGGGCGGATCAAAACATCGGCTGGATCGACACGCCGGAAGGCGCGTAGATTTGAGTCAGAACAGGCATAAATATTGCCTCGGAGACGGCGAGGGACGGCTGTCCGCCCCGCCGTCCGATGGAAGTGAGTGATCGCGACGCCTCGCCGCGATAACGGTGCGCGGTCGTCCAGCGAACGCTGACCGTGTTATGATGATGAAGTCGTGAACGGGATTGTCGGCACATGCGGCTTACTGATTTGCTCACGCCTGAGGCGGTTATCTCCTCCCTCAAAGCCACATCGAAGAAACAGGCGCTGCTCGAACTGAGCGAAAAAGCGGCGGAACTCTCGGGGCTCGCGGCTCGGGAAATTTTCGACGCGCTTTTGCAACGCGAGCGTCTGGGGTCGACGGGAATCGGCGACGGAGTCGCGATTCCCCACGGCAAATTGATGAAGCTCAAGAACATATTTGGAATTTTCGCGCGACTCGAACGTCCCATCGACTTCGAGGCGCTGGACGGCGCTCCGGTCGATCTGATTTTCCTGCTGATCACGCCGGAAAGCTCCGGCGCGGACCATTTGAAGGCGCTCGCCTGCGCCGCGCGGGTGTTGCGCGATCCGTCCATGGTCGCCACAATCCGCGCGACCCGCGACGCCGGCGCGTTATATTCCCTGCTCGCGCAACGCTCGCAGCCCCACGCGGCCTAAGTCCGCCGCGATGGGCGGGCGCCCGCCCCCACGAGAAGGCGGCTTCGTTCAGTTGGTCGTAGCGCGCTTCGCCGCTCCGACATGCGAAGCGTGTCCGCCCTTGCGACCGGCTTCCGAAGCGAGCGCGTGATCCCGGGAAAAGCTGCGCTTATCGGGATTGACGCTTTGCCCGCCCTTGCGTCCGGCCTTGGCGGCCAGTTCCGGGTTCTGCGAAAAGCTGCGCTTTTCGTCGGGAACGCTCTGGCCGCCCTTGCGCGCAATCAGCTTCTGCTTTTCCGGATCCATCGAGGCGAAGCCGCGGTTGGATTTACGTGGTTGCTGGCCTGTCATCATCGCTTCTCTCCCTGCGCGCCGACGCCGCTGCTTGTTGAGCAGCGGGCATGGCTCGACGCGTAGAGAATTGCCGCTTGCGCGCCTCGCCAAGACGACGCCGCTCAAGGGCGCCGACGCCTTACACATATGGATAACGCTCGCGCCAAGACAAAGTTGCGATCAATGCGAGATAAGTGTCGCATTTTCGTTGTTTTTTTCGCGATGCCTTGAAAAAACTGAGGTTTGCCCCACCGCTCAGGCGCGCCCGGCCGGACGCGAACGCCGATCGAAAAACAGCGCCTGGCTAATGACGGCCTTGAGCGCCTCCACGGCGAACGGCTTGGCGAGCAGAAAAGCGGGCTCGGGCGCTTCGCCGAGAAGGAAACGCTCGGGATAAGCGGTGATGAAAATCACCGGAATCGACACGGCGCCGAGGATCTCATTGACGGCCTCCAGCCCGGAGCTTCCGTCGGCGAGTTGAATGTCGGCCAGAATCAATCCGGGCGTCCCCCGCTCCATCGCATTCACCGCTTCCTTATGCGTGCGCGTCAGCGCGACGACGTGATGGCCGAGTTCCTCCACCACCTCGCGCAGATCGTCCGCGATCAGCGGCTCGTCCTCGATAATCAGCACGTCGGTCGCGATCTGATTGGAGATTTCGCTGTTGGCGGCCTCGATCAGCACGCTCGCCTCCTGCGCGGAGACGTCGAGCGTGCGCGCCACTTCATCGACGTCGAATCCTTCTAGCGCGTTGAGCAGAAATGCGATGCGCGGCCGGATCGAGATCGCGTCGAGATTGCGCCTCGCGCCCTGATCGAGATCGCCGGGCTCGTTCGAATCCGTGTGGGCGTTAATCGGCGCCGCCGCCCAAATATCGAGTAGAAGTCTGTACAGAACGATCTTTGTGTTGTCGCCGGGGCGCAGCAGCCGCGTTTTCCCGGATTTCTCGTTCTGGTCCGCGACGAGCGTTTCCAGCGCCGCAAGGGCATAAGCGTCTCCCCCCTCGCGGCTGCCGGTCAGCGCGCGCGAGAACCGCCGCAAATAGGGAATGTAACGCCCAACTTCCTGTGATATAGACATTCCGTACGCTCCAGAGCGCCTTCAACGACAGTCGCCAACGCCGTCCGCGACAAAAGGCCTGCTTTTTTATTTGGAACCAATCGCTTGGACTTGCGTTCACTCCAAGTCGGCCTCGCCAGTATAGCCCGAAGGCGGGCCGCCGCTAGAAAAATGATGCGCCTTAGCTACGAGGAGCCCATGGTTAATAAAACACGCAACAATCCCTCGAGAAGCGTCGTCGTAGGTCCAGGTCATAAAGAACAATGCGCCGACAACGATCTTTTGGGAAAGGTTTTCGTGCGTAGGGAGAGTGGTCGCCGGCAGAATTTGGCGCTGATGGAGCGAACCGGGTCTGCCAAATTCTCAGATTATGGCGAGGGCGTCCCGCCCCGGGCCGCCGCGGCGAGCTTGCTCGGGGAGCATATTGGTAAAGAGTTGCGTGGGCTTTACGCCGAGGTGGTCGCCCAGCCGGTGCCGGATCGATTCCTCGAGCTCTTGAACAAGCTGGAAGCCGGGGCGATATGTTTGGAGGAAGGAACTCCAAAGCCCGAGGGGATGGATTGACGAAGGAAGAGGGTTCCGGCGGAACGGGGATGAAAGCGGATCTCGTTTCCGCCATCCCCGGTTTGCGGGCTTTCGCCGTTTCGTTATGCGGAAATTCCGATCGGGCGGACGACCTAGTCCAGGAAACCCTGGTCAAGGCGTGGGTGGGAATGAGCTCCTTCACGGAGGGCACCAATTTCACCGCTTGGCTCTTCACGATTTTGCGAAACATACATTACAGCGACTACCGCAAGCGACGGCGCGAGACGGCCGACCCCGACGGCCTCATGGCGGCGCGCATGGTCACGCCGGCCGCGCAACCGGGGCACATGGATTTCCTCGATTTTCACGCGGCGTTGCAAAAATTGCCGCTCGATCAGCGCGAGGCGCTCATTCTGATCGGCGCGTCGGGACTTTCCTACGACGAAGCGGCGGCCATCTGCGGTTGCGCGCCGGGCACGATGAAAAGCCGCGTCAACCGCGCGCGCAATCGGCTCGTGGAACTGCTGGCGCTGGACGTGGCGCGCGTCGGGGAGGGCGACTTCGCCAAGGCCCGCGCCGACGTGGATTGAAGCGCGGCGCGAAATGCCGCATAGGTTTTGCTCGCAACTTCACCCCTTTAAATGTTTCGCGAGCATGAAGCCGATGACGACCGACGACTACCGTTTAGAGCGCGACTCCTTTGGCGACATCGCCGTTCCCGCGAGCGCCTATTGGGGCGCCCAGACCCAGCGCTCGTTGGAGAATTTCCCCATCGGCGGACAGCGCATGCCGATCCAGGTCATTCACGCGCTGGCGCGGGTCAAGCGCGCCGCCGCGCGAGTGAACGCGGCCAAGGGGCTGATCAAACC
>PLZT01000254.1 GCA_003152255.1 Methylocystaceae bacterium
CGCCGGGCCGCCCGGCGCCCATGTTGTCGCGGTGCGCGTAAAGCGGCAGTCGAACGGGATGACCAGGCTCTCATAGCCGCCCCAGGAATAGCCGATCCCGAACAGTTCCAGCGCGTCGAGGAAGGCCGCGACCGCGCTCTTCGCGACCGGCTTGAGGATGACTGAAAACAACCCGGCGGCGCCTTTAAAATCGCGCTTCCATAGCGCGTGATCGGGATGCGACGGCAGGGCGGGGTGCAGCGCCTGGGCGACCTCGGGCCGCGTCGCGAGCCATCGCGCGAGTTCAAGTCCCGAGCGCTCCTGTTCGCGCATGCGCAGCTCCATCGTGCGCAGGCCGCGCAGCGCCAGAAAGGCGTCCTCCGGCCCGGCGCACATCGCGAAGGCGTCATAAGTCGCGCGCAGCCGCTTCGCGAAGGCGTTGTTGGCGGAGACGAGTCCCAACATCAGATCGGCGTGGCCAGAAAGATATTTCGTGCCGGCCTCGATATTGAGATCGACGCCATGGGCGTGCGGCGGGAAAAACAGCGGCGTCGCCCAGGTGTTGTCGAGGATGAGGCAAACGCCCCGCGCTTTCGCGGCCTCGGCGATGGCCGGAACGTCCTGCACCTCCATGCTCAGCGAGCCCGGCGATTCGGCCAGAATCGCGCTGGTGTTCTCCCTGATCAGATCGGCGATCCCGGCTCCGAGGCGCGGATCGTAATATTGCGTCTCGACGCCGAACCGCTTCAACACGCCGTCGCAAAAAATGCGCGTCGGCTGATAGGCGGAATCGCTGACGAGCACATGGTCGCCCGCCCTGGTCGCGGTCATCAGGGCGAGCGTGATCGCGGCGAGGCCCGTGGGCGTCAGCACGGTAAGTTCGGCGCCGGCGATTTCGCTCCAGGCTTGCTCCAGCGCGCGGATCGTCGGCGTGCCCTTGGTCGCGTATGTGTAGGGCTGGCGCAGGCCCTCGAAATCGGCGACGGTCGGAAACAGAACAGTCGATCCCCGATAGATCGGCGTGTTGATGAAGCCATGTTGGTCGAAGGGTTTTCGCCCGGCGTGCACGAGATGCGTGCGGCTACTCTTTTTCCGCCTTGTTTCCTTCGTAAAATCGCTCATCGTCGCCCCTAAGCCCCAACCAGCGCTCCCCGCGCTGCTTTCTCCATCCTTAAACCACCCCCACGACGAAGCCGAGTTCAACATGACGCCCCGCTGTATTTTCATTGGTTTCGCGCTCCTGCTGACCTGCGCCGCGTCGGCGCCCCGCGCGTTCGCGCAGTCCGATGCGAAGGCGTCGACTTTGCAGCAGATTCGCAAGCGCGGCTCGGTCGTCTGCGGCGTCGCGGCGCCGTCGCCGGGATTCGCTCAGCAGGACGCGCACGGGGCTTGGAGCGGCTTCGACGTCGACTTCTGCCGCGCGCTGGCGACGGCGGTGTTCGACGATCCCGGTAAGATCCACATCGCGCCGCTGACGTCCAAGGAGCGCCTCGCCGCCTTGCAATCGGGCGCCGTCGATCTGCTTCCGCGCGGCGCGCCCTGGACCGAGGCGCGCGACGCCGGCCAGCAACTGCTCTACACGACGATCACCTTTTACGGCGGCCAGGGTTTTCTGGCGCGGCGCAACTCCGAACCGCAAATAGCCCGTGAACTCGCCGATGTGACGGTCTGCCTGCAACAGGGAACCTCGCTCGAACTCGATCTGGCCGATTTTTTTCGCGCGCGCGCCGCGGACTTCAAAGCCCGGTTGTTCCCCTCGCTCGACGAGGCCGTGAAGGCCTATGACGCCGGGCAATGCGATATGGTGTCGGCCGACATTGCGGCCTTGCACGTCGCGCGGGCCAAGCTCGCGCGGCCCGGCGATCATGTGGTGTTGCCGGAGCTCATCACCAAGGCCCCGGCGGGGCCTATCGTGCGGCAGGGCGACGACCAATGGTTCAACATCGTGCGCTGGACACATTTCGCCATGCTCAACGCCGAGGAGTTGGGTATAAATTCCGCCAACGCCGACGACGCCCTGCGATCCGAAAGCCCCGACATCCGCCGCCTACTCGGGGTCGACGGCGATTTCGGCGAAGGGCTGGGCCTCAACGCCGATTGGGCCTACCGCGTCGTCAAGCAGGTCGGCAATTATGGCGAGGTGTTCGAACGCGATCTCGGACAGGCTTCGCCCTTGGCGATGGAGCGCCGGCAGAACGCGCTGTGGTCGAAGGGCGGGCTGATGTATGCGCCGCCGGTGCGGTGAGGGCGCGAAATTGTCTCGCCGAGGCGCTCGATCCACACTATCCTACCCTGGCTTGCGCGACGAAGCGCGCGTCGCGCCCTTGCAATGACCGCGTCGCCGCCCGATTTGCTATAGCGGTTGCAACAGACGACGTGGACGGCCGTGAGTGACAAACCCAATATCGCGCAGCAAGCCAGGACGGCGCCGGGCGGCGCGGTCGACGCGTTCCTAAAGGAGGTTCGCGATCTCGCCCCGGCGCGGGGCGGCGAGGGGCGGGGGCGGCTGGTGTTCGCGCTCGACGCCACCATGAGCCGGCGGCCGACCTGGGATCTCGCCCAGTCGATCCAGGGCGAAATGTTCGCGACCACGGCGGCTCAGGGCGGGCTCGACGTGCAACTCGTCTATTTTCGCGGCCTTTCCGAATGCCGCGCCTCGCGTTTCGTTTCGGGCGGGCAGGGGCTCGGCGCGCTGATGTCGAAGATCGACTGCCGCGCCGGCCACACGCAGATCGGCAAGGTGCTGCGCCACGCGCGCGACGAGACCCGGATTCGGCCCGTCGGCGCGCTGATCTTCATCGGCGACGCGATGGAGGAAAGTATCGACGATCTCGGCGCCGTCGCCGGGGAACTGGGGCTTTTGGGCGTCAAGACGTTTATGTTTCAGGAGGGCTCCAACTCTCTCGCGCAATGCGCCTTTCGCGAGATCGCGCGCCTCACCGGCGGGGCCTACGCCGCCTTTGACGCGAGCGCGCCGCGCAGGCTCGCGGAACTGCTGAAGGCCGCCGCGGCCTACGCCGCCGGGGGGAGGCTGGAGCTGGAAAAAAGGGCGGCGCGCGGCGAGGACGCGGCGCGCTTGTTGTTGTCGCAGTTGTAGGTGTCGCGTCGGCGCGCCCCGCCGGGATCACGGATGGACGCCCCAGGGAGCGCCTGGTTTGCTTGAAAGACACACCGCGGAAAGCTGAAGCAAGGAAGACCGGTTCATGCCCGTCATCGTCGGAATATTAGTGGTCGTGTTGACGTTTTACACGCTGAGAAGCTTCACGCACGCTTCGCCGGCGTTTCTCGCGCGACTACTCAAAGGCTGGGCCGGCTTCCTGGCGCTGGGACTCGGCGGTCTGCTGATGGCCCGCGGCGCGATCGGACTCGGACTGGCGCTGGTCGGGGCGGGTCTTTGGCTGCTTGGCCTTCGCGGCGGCTCCTTTGGCGGCTTTCGCTCGGCGGGATGGGGCGCTTCGGGCGTGTCGCGCGTTCGGTCGGCGATGATCGAGATGGAGCTCGACCGGTCCAGCGGCGCCATTCGCGGCGTTATTCTGGCCGGTCCCGACGAGGGCAAGCAACTCGATCAACTGACGCGGCCCCAACTGCTCGAACTGCACCGGCTTTGCCTCAGCGACGATCCCGAAGGCGCGCGCCTGCTAGAGGCTTATCTCGACCGCCGCTTTGCCGGATGGCGTGGCGCAGGACAGGATGACCGAAACGCGCGGAGCGGCTCTGGCGCGAAGTCCGAGCCCCGACGACCTGGCTCGATGTCGGAGGACGAGGCCTATGAGATTTTGGGCCTCAAGAAAGGCGCGCCGGTGAGTGAAGTAGCGCGGGCGCATCGCGATCTGATGAAGAAGCTGCATCCAGACCACGGCGGGACGACGGACCTCGCCGCCCGCGTCAATGAAGCGAAGGACGTCCTGATGCGACGCCATCATGGATGAAAAGGCGATGGCCTTCTTTTTGTGGCGCGCGGCGCCGAACCAATCGCGGGCGTGCGAAAATCCGTTGTTTTCGGTGACGAAGGACATTTTGGCGCGCCCTTAATTCTTGGTTGCGAAGCAGGAGAAGCCCGAACGTTTCAAAGTCTTGCAGGCGGATTCGGCGGACTGTTCCTCGAGGCCGGCGAAGCGCGCGCGATAGAGCGTCTCATTGCCTTTCCGCACTTTCTCTGTGAAGGCCTTGGCGCCCGCCGGAACCGCGTGGCCGGCGGAGCGGGCGCGCGTGAGCAGCTCCGTGGCCTTTCCGGCGTCGTCGGTGGCGCCGAGCTGAATCATCCAGCCCGTGTGCGCGGGACGCCCGCCGTCGAATTTCGCGAGTTGTGCTCCCTCTGAGTCATTGTGTTTCAGCGCGGAAGGCGTCGTCGTGGCGACGCTCTCGTGACGGATGGCCTTGCCGCCAGCCACCGTCGTCGATCCGTCGACCGCCGCGACGCGAACGCGCCCGCCGCCGCGCGGCTTGCGATCGCCAGGGACCGCGTCCTCGGCCTGCTTCTTTCCGCCCGACACGAAAGCCGGACGCGCCTTCTCCTCGCCGGCGGCGGGCGCGGCGGCGGCTTTGCGCGCGCGGGGGGCCGGCTGCTCCGCTTCGTCTTCGCTCGAAGCGGCGTTGGTTTCGACCTCCCGTTCGGCGATCGGCGCGGGCGCGGGCGCGGATTCGATCGCGGCGACACGCTCTGCCGGCTCGTCCTCGGTGATCGCGGCGGCCGTGCGCACGCCGGCGCCGTCGTCGATGTGACCCTCGATCAGACTGGCCATATACCGGTCGCGGGCGCCGGCGCTCGCGCCGCCGAGCACGACGGCCACGATATGATGTCCTCCGCGACGGACCGAGGTGAGCAGATTGAAGCCGGACGCGGCGGTGTAGCCGGTCTTGATTCCGTCCATGCCCTCGACCCGGCCAAGCAAATGATTGTGGTTTTGCATCACCGCGCCGCGATAGGCGAAGGTATGGGTCGAGAAATAGCGATAGTAGTGGGGGAAGCGATCCTGAATCGCCCGCCCCAGCACGGCCAGGTCGTGCGCGGTGGTGATCTGCTCGCTGTTCGGCAGGCCCGAGGCGTTGGCGAAATGCGTGGAGCGCATGCCCAGCGCATGGGCCTTGCTCGTCATCATCCGCGCGAAGCTGTCTTCGTCGCCGCCGATGTTTTCGGCGATGGCGACGGCGATGTCGTTGGCGGATTTCGTAACCACGGCCTTGATCGCGTGTTCAACCTCGATCGTCTCGCCCGGTTGCAGGCCGAGCTTCGACGGGGCCTGCGCGGCGGCGTGCTGCGAGATCATCAGCGGCGAGTCGAGACGCAAGTGACCCTTTTCAAGCTGTTCGAACAGGAGATAGAGAGTCATGACTTTGGTGACGGAGGCGGGGTGCCGCGGCTGATTCTCATTCGCCGCGAACAGCGTGCGCCCGCTGTTGCCGTCGACGACGATGGCGGCCACGCCGCGCGGGGATGTCATCCCGCCGCCAGAGGACTCGGCCCGCGCATAATGATGGCGTCCATGGCGGCGCTGATAGGCTTGACGCGCGCCGCGATGATGATGGTGCGAGACGTAAATGGTTATGGAGCGCCGATGATCGTGCGCATGCCGTCCATGGTGGCGCCCTCGCGCCTCGGAAGTGGTCGCTAGCCCCAGGCAGAGCGCGACGCCGACAAAAAGCGCCAGGGAGACGGATGAAAGACGCCACAAGCGCACGCTGAAACCCGAATTGGTCATTTTTACTTGTCCGTCAACAGACCCACGCCCAGCCTTGGCGAGGGGTCCAGGGCGGGAGCCGTCACCAAAACATCACAGTCCAGCAAGTTACGGGAACTCGGTTACTCCGGGGTTAAGGCGCGCGAATGGATTTTCGTTACGTTTTGCAACGCAACATGGCGCTTGACTGTTTATTGTGCGTTGCGGTATAGATAATTCGTGAACAGTGCGCGCCCGTCCTCCGCCAAGTGGCGGCTTTAGTCCAAGGATCGCGCCGCAAATACAAGGACGTTCCATATGGTCGCCAATTTCGATAGCGTTCAGCAGCTCGGCAAGGATCAATTCGAAGCGGTTTCCGCGGCTACGGCCGCGCTTACCAAGGGTCTGCAGGGTATCGCCACGGAGACGACTGACTACTCCAAGAAGTCCTTCGAGAAGACTCGCGAACTGGCCGAGAAGCTGGTCGGCGTGAAGAAAATCGACGAAGCGGTCGCGCTTCAGTCCGAGTTCGCCAAGTCCTCCTACGAGGATTTCGTCGCCGAGGCGACCAAGCTGGGCGAGTTGTATACCGCGCTCGCGAAGGAAGTTTTCAAGCCGATCGAGACCGCCGCGAAGGCCCTTACGCCCGCATCCTAAGGCGTTTAGTTTCCTTTGCGAGCGAGCAGGAACGCCCGGTTCGCCCGAGACATGCGTCAGAGCGTCGGACGTCTTTCCCTTTCGACGAGAAATGGAAGGACCTCGACGCCGCGACTACTAGATGATTGAAAGCAAGCCCGGCCGAGAATTTCGCGGCCGGGCTTGCTGTCTTCGCCACGACGGGCCGCGCCGCCAAGCAAGGGGCGGGAACCCCGGCAATTCATTGAATTAAAATATGAGTTACTTAGGACCCCTCCCGCGGGGCCGGGCGCGGGGCTTGCTCCATCTGGCGAGACTGGAAGGCGCGGCTCGACAGCCCCTTCGCGCCGTCCTATATGCTGCGAGGCCGCGCTCATGAAGCTGTCGGCCGCGAAACATAATCCGCCTTGAAGAGCCATCGGTTCGGATCGAGCCACGCGATCCGGAAAGGTTGCTCGTTACCGACAATCGCGTCTCGCCATTTCGGCGCGACGGATCGGAGAAGCGCTCAGTGCCCGAATTTCCCGGTCTCGGCCAGAACCCGCCGTCGCCAGACGATCCGCTGGAGCGGCTCTATTATCTGCACGACGGCATGGGCGTCATCGGCCCGATAAAAGGGCTTAAGCTCAAAGAAATGATCGAGAGCGGGGCGGTCGGACGCGGCTCGAACCTCAATCTGGTCGGCGCGCCAAACTGGACGCCGATAATGGAATTCACGCCTTTCCCGCGCTACTTCAAGTCGGGCGAAGCCGGTCCCGACTACGGCGCGCCGCGACCCGCCGCGGCGCCCGGGCCGGGAAATTTCGCCAGTTTCTGGATCCGATTGGGCGCGCATATTATTGACAACGTGCTGACCCTGTTGCTGCTGACCGTCGCGGCGCTGATTTTCTCCATCGTGATCGTGGCGATCCACGGGGATGGCGCCGAGGAGTGGGCGCGCGCCAATGCGAATATCATCGGCGTCATCGAATTCGTCCCCATCATCGCCTATTACGCTTATTTTTCCGCCGGCCCCTGGCAGGCGACGCCGGGCAAGCGAATCTGCGGGATTTATGTGATCAGAACCAATGGCGCGCGCCTCGACGCGTCGTTCGGGGCGCTGCGCTATTTAACTTATTTTCTCTCGGCCCTGCCTCTGGGCCTGGGCTTTCTGATGCCGCTTTGGACCAAGGAGCGCAAAGCCTTGCACGACATTATCTGCGGGACCCGCGTCGTTTACGGCAGGCTGTAGCAAACGAACCGGACTCGCGAAGCGCGCATCACTCGCGTTAATATGGGCGCATGATCGCGGACCCCGGCTTCATCCATCTTCACGCCCACACCGCCTTTTCGCTGCGCGAGGGCGCGTTGACGCTCGGCCGGCTCATTCAGCTGGCCGAAAAGGACGCGCAGCCCGCGCTCGCCGTGACGGACACCAATAATCTGTTCGCGGCGCTGGAGTTTTCGGAGAAAGCCGAGAAGGTCGGCGTGCAGGCGATTCCCGGCGTGCA
>PLZT01000307.1 GCA_003152255.1 Methylocystaceae bacterium
TTTTCACATCGCCGCCGCCGCAAAGGATGCGTAGGAAGGTGGCGACCTCGTTGCGGAACCGGGATCGCCGCCGCGGCGGATGCGGGCTTTGGCGAGGGACATGCCTCGTCCCCGTCCATCGGCAAACCGACCTGCCCGGCCGATCGAAAAAATGTGCGTTGCGGCCGAGAGTGACGACAACGCCTTCTCGCCTCTCCAACGGTTGAAAATTACTCTCGCCGACTTCAAGAGAAGGGCTGACAAAATCAAAGAACGTCCACCACATTGCAAGCGTCCTTCCGTTCGCTGGGGTGGGGAAAAATTTTTGGCGCGGTATCGGCTTCGAGCCTTGCGCCGCTGTGTGATTTGAGGGCTCGCTCGCCGCTCCTCGGCGGCATTCCCCAATTTCGACTTCTCGCCGAGACGCGATGAAGTCTTATTTGGTCGGCATTCCCCGGATGGCCCCGTGTTTCGCGGTGAATCTGCCCCGATTGATGGGTTCTGGCAAGCCCGCGGCGCCGACGCCCCGGCTGGATGGCCCCGCGGGCAGGCGAATGCCGCGCCGAGCGCCGAAAAATATCACGATCGCGGTCATCGGGACACCCCTCTCCCGTCGTTTTCGATCAGCCTCGAGCTGACGCGATCGGCGTCGTGCGCGGGAAGTCGGCGAAGAGATTGCGCGGCGCGGCGACCTCGGCCTTCTGGACGGCGGCATGGCGCGCGTGACGTCGTAGGCCAGTCAAAATAGTCGGGCGGTCGAACGTATTTCGGTCACAAAACTCTTCTCTTGATCCAAAGGCGCAAATCACGCTGTGCCATCGGGTTCGAAGAGACCGGAAATGTCCAATAGTAAGTTCCATAAATCCAGACTCCTCAAAGCGTCGGTTCCCGTCATTGCGAGCGGAGCGAAGCAATCCAGGAGTCGCGCGTGACTCCTGGATTGCCTCAAACCTACGCTCCTCGTAATGACCGGCGCCGATCGGTTGTTGTCCGCGAGGCTTGGCGCAAGCCGTTCAAGGCCGCCCTCGCGGCCGCCCTGTCTTTCGCCCCGTTTCACGCGGCCGCCGAGCCGTCTTCGCGCCTGCCGCCCCTGGAGCATCCGGGGATCGCGATCGACCGGCAATGGCCGGGATGCCCCGGTGGGCCGTCATCAAGGGAACGCGTCGCGGCTCTCGATTTTTCGAAACAGGCCGACCCCGAGGCGCTCGATCTCGCGCGCGCGCTCGGCGCCACGACAATACTTCGCTATTACGATTGGGCCGAGGGGCCGACGCGCGAGAAATTCGATTTTTACTGGGAGCCCGGCCCCACGCTGCCCGGCAAGACGCTCACGCGAAAGGAGCGCGACCTGATCTTTTCCAGAGGGTTTAGCCTCGCCGTCGTGTTTCAGCATCGCAACGATCTGACGAAAACCTTTCTGGACTCGAAGCGCGCGGGTTTTGACTCGCGCCGCGCGCTCCAACTCGCGCGAGAGCTTGGCCAGCCGAAGGGCAGCGTGATTTTCTTCAGCGTCGATTTCGACGCGCGCGAGAAGAATATCGAGCACGTCAAACGCTATTTCGAAACGGTCGGCGAGATGGTCGGCGCGGCGAATTACAAGGTCGGGGTCTACGGCGACGGCTATGTCTGCGCGGAGCTTAAACGCGCCGGGCTCGCCTCCTATTGCTGGCTTTCGATGTCGACGGGATTTTCGGGCTCGCGCGCCTACCACGCCTCGGGACAGTGGGACGTGAAGCAATGCGCATCGCGCGAGGCGTCGGGGCGCTCCGCGGTCAATTTCGATCCCGATGTTTTCAATGCCTCGAGCGGCAAGTTGCCGCTTTGGGAATTGAAATGAGCGCGGGCGCCGGCGGTTTCGTATCAACGCGCCGGCGCGTATAATCCGTCGCCAGATTCAGGAGAGTCCTTTGCCGAGCATCGATCTCAACGCCGATTTGGGCGAGGGTTTTGGCGTTTGGCGCATGGGCGACGACGCCGCGATGTTGCGCGTCGTCACCAGCGCCAATATCGCCTGCGGCTTTCACGCCGGCGATCCTGATATCATCGCGCGCTGCCTCATTGAGGCGAAGGCGCTTGGAGTCGCGGTCGGGGCGCATGTTTCGTTTCCCGATCTCGCCGGCTTTGGTCGCCGCGCGCTGCCGATGTCGGTTGCCGAGATCGAGCGGGCGGTCGCCTATCAGCTCGGCGCCGCGATCGCGGTGGCGCGTTATGTCGGTCATAAAATTACCTTCGTGAAGGCGCATGGAGCGCTCGCCAATCTCGCCGAGCGCGACGCGGAAATCGCCGGCGCCATCGCGAGAGCCGTCGCCGCCGTCGACCCCTCGCTCACAATGCTCGCCATCGCGCGCAGCGCGCAGATCGATGCGTGCCGATGCGCGAAAATGCGCGTCGCGCATGAGGTCTTCGCCGACCGCGCTTACACGGCGGAAGGGCGGCTCGTGTCGCGCTCAAAACCCGGCGCGGTGATCGAGGACGCCCCGGCAATCGTCGCGCGCGTGCTGAAAATGCTGGAGACGGGCGCGATCGTGACGCAGGACGGCGCGCTACTGGAGACGCCGATCGACTCGATCTGCGTGCATGGCGACACGCCGCATGCCGTTGACATAGCGCGGGAATTGCGCGCGGCGTTGGAGCGGGCGGGGTGGCGCCTTCGCGCCTTCGCGCCGCGAGAATGACGCCGGCGCCCTATGAATCCCCGCGCTATCTCGACGCCGGCGAGACCGCGCTTTCCGTCGAGTTCGGCGACGCCGTTGATCCCGAAATCAACGCGCGCGTGTTGACGCTGGAGGCCGCGTTGCGCGAGGCGAAATTGGCGGGGGTCGAGGAGCTGGTCCCGACCTATCGCTCGCTGATGATCCATTACGAACCGCTGACAATCTCGCGCGCCGATCTCGTGAAGGCATTGGATTCATTGGTGTTTCAAGGCGCGTCAGCCGTCACGCCGAAGGCCCGCTGGCATGTCCCCTCCTGCTACGACCCCGCGCTCGCCGAGGACATAATCGAGGCCGCGCGAATCCTCGGCATGTCGCCGGATCAGCTTGGCGCGCTGCACGCAAGCGGTTGTTATCGCGCCTATATGTATGGCTTCGCGCCGGGCTGGTGCTACCTCGGCGGCCTGCCGGAAACCCTCGCGCTGCCGCGCCGCGCCAGCCCGCGCGGGGCCACGCCGCCGGGCGCCGTGCTGATCGGCGGCGGGCTGTCGCTAATATCAGCCAATCCGATGCCGACCGGCTGGTATGTGATCGGCCGAACGCCGGAGCGTATGTTCGCGCTGGAGCGCGAGCCGCCGCTGCTGATCGAACCCGGCGACGCCGTTTGTTTCGAACCCATTGACGCCGCGTGGTTTTCCGCGCTCGAAGCGCGCGCCGCGCGCGGCGAGGTCGTGGCGCTGCGCGAGGCCTTGCCGTGAGCGCGACGCTGCGCATCCTCAAGGCCGGCCCCGGCGCCAGCGTGCAGGACAAAGGCCGGCGCGGCTTCTTGCGCTTTGGCGTGACTCCGGCGGGGCCGATGGACTCGGGCGCCTTCATCGCCGCGCTGCTCGCCGCCGGCGACGCGAAAGGCGCGGCGATCGAGGCTTCGCTTGGTGGGTTGGAGCTTGCGGCGGAAGGCGCGGAAATCGGCCTCGCCATCGCCGGCGGCGCCTTCGATATCCGGCTGGACGAATGCGCCCTACCCTCGGCTTGCGTGTTAAGACTCGTCCCCGGCGCGCGGCTATCCGTGCGGGCGGGCGCGGCGGGCGCCTGGGTCTATATCGCGCCGTTCGGGCGCTTCGATTTGCCTTTGGTTCTCGGCTCTTACGCGACCCATGCGCGCTCCGGGCTCGGCGGGCTAGAAGGGCGGATGCTGCGCGCCGGCGACGCGCTAAAAATTGTCGATCGGCACCCGGCGCCGGTCGAGCCGATGGCGATTTTGGCGCCCTGGCTTGGCGAGCGTCCCGTTAAGTCGCGGGTGATGCTGGGGCCGCAACAGGATTATTTTTCGCCCGAGGCCGTCGAGACCTTTTTGACGGCGCGTTGGCGGCTGTCGGAACGCTCCGACCGAATGGCCTATCGGCTGGAAGGACCAATCTTACAACACGTTAAAGGCCACGACATCGTCTCGGACGGCGTGGCGTTCGGCGCCATCCAGACGCCCGGCGACGGCGCGCCGCTGGTGCTCATGGCCGACAGGCAGCCAACCGGCGGCTATCCCAAAATCGCCAATGTGATCGGCGCCGACCTTTCCGCGCTGGCGCAAATGCGGCCAGGTGATTTGTTGGAATTCGCGAGCGTGAGCTGGGAGGAAGCGGTCGGGGCGCGGCGCGCGCGGGAGCTAGCGATCACGGCGGGCGTTGCGCTGGAGCCGCTGTTGCGCAAGGAATTTTCGCCGGAGTTTTTGCTGGAGCGGAATCTTGTCGGCGGGGTGATCGATGGGCGAAAGACGTAGACTTCCGTCGATACGTAAATTACCCCGCGTATTTGTATAGACCGCGACCCGCGCGCTGTATTGACCCGACTTGGGTCATTCTCGATAAAATGACGGAAAGATTCCCCGGCGTCACTTCGAGCCCATGATCTTCAAGAACGTTCTGCAATTCCTTGATCGAGGCTTCGTGATCGCGCACGGTCGCGAGAATAAGCTCCTGAGCGGAAACGCCGCCCGGAATGTCTCTCGATTGCAGGACGGCGGACTCTTGCGGGCGCGCGTCGGCCTTGCGGAAAGTTACAACATTATGCTGCGGCGTTGTATTAAGCTGGCTCGACAGCGCCGAAACGCTGTCGTTGATCGACGCCTCGACATGCGCGGCGTCGGAAGCGCCCTCCAATCTCGCAAGCGCGTAGGCGATCGCGTAGGCGCGCTCAACCGCTTCCGCAAGCTCTTGTTTCATAATCGAAACAATTTTCTGGCTGCTAAAATCCTGCGAACTCACTCCAGGCTCCCAGGTTCCAGGCGGACGAAGAGGAACTTCCAACAGAACATTACTACGCGGAGCGCAACGAATCAAATTTCCAACTCAAAGCTAACGATAATACAAAAAACATGGTTAATTTCGCGTTTCCGGCTTGCGCGGCTTTTTCGTTTGTGTTGTAATGTTGTAATAAGAAATCGACGAGCGGGGAGACCACCATGAGCCTGTCTAATTCGACGGATTTTGGCGTTATTCGCGCGGTGACCGCGACGGGAGTTGGCGCGCCGTTAGCGATCATGTCCGACAGGCAAAACTCCGGCAGCTATCCCAAGATCACCAGTCTGATCGACATAGATCATCGGGCGTTCGCCAAGCTACGGCCCGGCGACGCTCTCATTTTGGAGCGGCTTTCAATGAATGAGGCGGTCGCGGAGCGGGCCAGCGATCCCGAGGCGGACGCGAGGCCAAAGCGGCAAACCGCCGCGCAACTATCGAGTGAGTTTCTGCTTTCCGTGAACTCGATCAGCGGTGTGTGGGGCGGCGACGACTGACGCCGGGGCGCCTCCCGTCCCCGCCTCTGGCAAGAGGGCTGATAGAGGCTAAGAATGCCCGCGCGCCTGCGCTGCTGAATTGTTTAGCGAGCATCTTTCTGTGCAACAACTCATCGGCGGTGTCGTCAGCGCCTGGGAGGACGTGCGACAAAAATCCTATCCGACCCATGGAATTTCCGTCTCTGTAGGGGCATCACTTTTTCAGAAGTCCTGCCAGTCGCGCCTTATGGATCATGTAGGATACAAAGGCGGCACATGCTCCAATCATGAACAGCGCGTCTGCTTCATCAACTCTGGCCTGAGAGTCTTCTAGAAGGGGGTGACGTATGCCCTGTTCGTTGCTCGTGTAGCCATAGATCGACAAAAACCCACTCTTTAGGCTGCCGTGTATAGCCGCCGATTTTTCTAACTTTGCCAAAGCCTCACTCAGTTTTCCTGATGGAGCGAGAGTTCTAGCAACAGACTCGACGGCGTGAATGCTCTCTCGAATACTCGATGTGTAATTCCCCGCAGTCAGCTCAGATCCTGCTGTTTGGAGATGACTGCGAGCGCCTCGAAATTCAGATGTAGCAAGATCGGCAAAAGCGTGCTTAAGGGTTGTTAGCTCGGCATCAGACGCAATCGGAATGATCGTTTTGCCGTCTAGTACCCTATACCCCGCCCTACCTTTTTCAAGCAGGAAATCAAAGTCACCATCAAAGTTGTGCGGCTGACTTTCATGACGAATGACATACTGCAAAAAGCCAAAAATTCTAACGTAATCGCTTCGCATAAACATTACCTTCAATTTGTTTGTCAAATATTGGAAATCATCGATAAATTCATCTACCGGCAAATGCTCGCGCGTTACGTGATATGCGTACAAAATACTTCGCCAGGAACCTGCAACATCTCCATACCGCAAATCCTGTCTGAGACCCTCATATACAAGAGCCCATAAAAGCGCCCTCAGCTCCTGAGACAATTCTTTAGGCAATAGTTGGGCAGGCAGCGGCTCGACTCCCTCCGCTTGCTCGAAAGTTAGTCGTCGGCGATCTGCATAAGGATCATCGTGAGGCATGTAAAATCAACCGGTTAAAAGCCATCCAGGACGCGGGTTTCTGATACATTGATGATCCTAAGCTATGGAATTATCCATACCATATTGTCGAGGACTCTCTGCCACGTCTGCTTTCAAAGATCACCCTTTCACAGCCAGTCTGATACTGGGTCAATAGCTCACCCCGCGATCACGCCCACCCGCTGCAGCAACCAATAAGCCCCCGCCAGCGCGATCAGCGCGGAGAGCCCATAGACCAGTCTCTCGTCGCGCTTGCCGCCGGTCCAGCGGTCGATGAACAGGAAGATCGGCATCAGCAGCAGCACGATGGCGATCTGGCCGATTTCGACGCCGATGTTGAAGCTCGCCAGCGCGGGCACGATGGTCTGTTGCTGGACGTTCAGTTCCTTCAACCCGCTGGCGAAGCCGAAGCCGTGGATGAAGCCGAAGAAAAACGTGTCGCGCCAGCGCTTGTCGGTGTCGCGCGAAAAGAAATTCTCCACCGCGACATAAATGATCGACGCGGCGATGGCGGATTCCGTCAGCATCGTCGGCAGCGTCACGATATCGAGCGCCGCCAGCGACAGCGTGATCGAATGGCTGATCGTGAACGCGGTCACGATCTTCACCACCGGCCAGACGCGGGTCGCCCACAGGATCACCGCGATCAGAAAGCAAATGTGATCGTAGCCGGTCAAAATATGCTCGATTCCGGCGAGGCCGAATTTCTGCATAAGCTGCCAAGTGGTCTCGAGCGGCTTGGTCAGATCGAGCGGCTTGCTGGCGCCGTTGAGCATGGTTTCGCCGGCGTTTTTGACGCCCGTGAGCGTCACCACCTGCTTGCCGCGCGGGCCTTGCGCGGCCAGGAGTTTCGTCGCGTCGTATATGGTGAAGTCGCCGGCGCAGTTGAAATTCAGCACGATGAGCGCGCTGTCCTGGGTCTTCGGGTCTTCGCCCGCCGTCTCGACCTTGCCGCCACAGGTGCGGCCGCCCGTGTCGTGCATGGCGACGCGGCGCGCGACGAATTTGCCGATCTCGTCCTCCAGCACGCCGGGCCGCGAGAGATCGACACTGGCGCGCTCGTTCATCGTCTGCTGAAACATGCGCTCGAGATCGGTGGCGAGAAAGCCGATCTCGACGGTCCAGCCGCCGTTCTTCGGAGTCAATTTGGCCGTCGAAATATCCGGCGTATGGGCGCAGGCCGGAGCCGCGAGGCCAAGCGACAGAAGCAGTATGGCGGCCAGTCTCGTCCACATCGGGCGCATGGAGGCGTTTCCTCTAAAGCTTTAGGCTTATTTTGGCGCCACCATGCCTCAAGCCGCGGATCGGAGCAAGATCGACGCGCATTGCCGCGCGGTGCGACTATCGGTTATGACAGCCGAT
>PLZT01000615.1 GCA_003152255.1 Methylocystaceae bacterium
CGAACATGACGACGGGCGTCATTACGGGCGCGATCTTGGTGGCCGTGCTTGGGGTCGCGTGGTGGGCGTCGTCCGGGGTAAAAAATAGGCCGCAAAACGCGCAAGAGGAAGCATTTAATACCGCGCGGTTGCAAACCGCCTTTGGAGGTCCGACGCCGCGCACTCTCGCGCCAGCGGATAACAGGTTTGTGATCCCGTCGGCTCCTCCGGTGGTGACCGCGCCCGCGCCGGCGGCGGTGGTGATTCCGCAGAGCGGCCTCCAAGTGGCGGCTTCCATTGTCGACGACAGCGAGGCCAAGCGTCTGGCTGAGTTGGACAAGTTGCGCAAGGAACATGAAGCCCTGATTCAGGCGCGTCTGCGATCATCGATGCTGGTGATCGACGGCAAAGACCCGGCGGCGTCCGTCGACCCTTCCATGTCCAGGGTGAGCGCGGAAGCGAAAGAGGAAGACCCGAACCGGGCGTTCCTCAAAAACGCGGCCGACGATGTATCGGTGGCGCACGCGGTCAAACATTCACGAATCGACGCGCTCGTGCCGCAAGGCACGATGATCCGCGGCGTTTTGGAGACCGCGATTCAATCCGATTTGCCCGGCATGGTGCGAGCCATCACCTCGGAAGACGTCTATTCGTTCGACGGTCGCCGCGTGTTGATTCCGCAGGGAACCATGCTGACGGGCGAATATCGTTCCGCGCTGTCGCGGGGACAAACGCGGGTCTTTCTGATTTGGACGCGCCTGCTGCGCTCCGACGGCGTGTCGCTGATCATCAATTCCTACGGCACGGATGGCCTGGGGCGCTCTGGCCTCGCTGGTGAAGTCGACAGGCACTTTTTCGAGCGGTTCGGCGCGGCGACGCTGCTGACGGTCGCCGGCGGCGCGGCGCAGTTCGTCGGGCAGATCGGCAACCAGGGCCAAACCGCCGTCGGGGGGATTTCGGTTCTCGATCCGGCGACGGGTACTTTGATCCCACTGACAAGCAGTCCAAATTCCTCGACGCAATACGGCCTGCAAATCGGCTCTCAGGCAATAGCGCAGTCGATCACCAGACTGGCGGAGGAGGCGCTGAAAGACTCGATCGGTATTCCCCCGACCATCAATGTCGACCAGGGAACGCGCATCATTGTGTTTGTGAAAAAGGATCTCGACTTTTCGAGCCTGTATCCCGATCCGGTAAAGGAAGCTCTCTATGAACTCAAACACCCCGGCAAGGGACATGGAAGCGACAGGGCGCCCGGCGGCGCTTTGGGAATCCCTGCCGGTCTTCTTCCGACAAGCGGCGGAACCGATAAGGCGATGGTTACAAAACCCTGATGTCATAGAGATTTGCTGCAACAGACCGGGCGAAGTATGGATCGAGGCGCTGAATAGGCCGGCGATGGAGCGATTTCTTGTTCCCGAGCTCGACGGCGACGCCGTGAGGCGGATCGCCGAGCACGTCGCGGGGGCCACCCATCAGTCCGTCAATTCGACGACGCCGCTGCTCTCGGCCGCCATGCCGCATGGCGAGCGGTTTCAGGGGGTCTTGTCGCCAGCCGCGCCGGCTGGCGGCGCCTTCTCTATCCGCAAACAAGTCGTCGCCGATCTCTGTCTCGACGACTATCTCGGTTTCCGGGCGTTCGACAATGTGAAGGTGCGCGGAGCGCGCGCCGCGCATATGGTGGAGGAATGGCCGGACTCGGAATTGGAAGTGGCGCGGCTGCTGCGCGATCACACCCCGCAAGGGCTGCGCAATGCGCTTGCGCACGCGGTGCAGAACCACGTCACCATGGTTATCTCGGGGGGCACCTCGTCGGGAAAGACGACGTTTCTGAACGCGCTGCTGAAAGAGGTTCCCGATACCGAGCGGGTGATTTCGATCGAGGACACCCGCGAATTGCAGCCGCCGCAACCCAATTGGCTGTCGTTGCTGGCCTCTAAAGGCGATCAGGGAACCTCAAAAGTCACGATTCAGGACTTGCTTGAATCGAGTTTGCGGCTGCGCCCGGATCGGCTGTTTTTGGGCGAAATTCGCGGGGCGGAAGCCGCGACATTTCTGCAGGCGGTCAACACGGGCCATCCCGGCTCGCTGACCACGCTGCACGCGGACAGCACCTACAGCGCCTTTGACCGTCTGGCGTTGATGACTCTGCAATCCGATCTAAAACTGACCAAGGCGGAAATTCCGGAATATGTGCGGTCGGTGGTGCCGATGGTCGTCCAGTTGCGCCGCCGCCCGACACGCGGCGTCGCCGAAATCTATCTGCGTTGTTACGGACAAGATCGGCGCAAATGAACGACGAGGCCTTCCGTCGGCCGAAACGCCGCCCGGAGTAGGCGCTGCTGAATATCGAAATTTCTGAAAGGTTTGTAGATGCCTGGAACTGCGGCAAGAACTGCGGGGCCAGGCCGGCTCCTTCTCTATGCGCTGACGGCGGTCGCCGGCGTCCTCGCGCTTATCTGGCTTTGGGAAGGCGCCTTTGCGCTGTCGGTCGCCGCCTATTCGCGTTCCTGGTCGCTCCCTCTGCGCTTTACGCGCGGCCTCGAATTTTTGTTGCCGCTTCATACGGTTTTCGCGGAATGGAACAACCCGGTCGTTCAAAAGCTGGCCGGCCGCGCGACCCTGGGTTTCGCGGTGGCCGCGATATTGCTCGGCGCGGGCGCCGCGCAAGCGCTCGCGGGGTTGCGAGGCTCCCGCCCGCCCAGGGGCGGCTCGCGCCTCGCGACGGTCTCGGATTTATCGAGAGCGGGTTTGCTGAACGGCCGTCCCGGCTATTCGATTTTCCCTGGACGATTCCACGGCAAAGACGTTCGCTACTCCGGCGCCAGCCACATTTATGTGAATGGCCCGACTCGCTCGGGTAAGGGCGTGGGCTTCGTGCTGCCAAACGCCCAGGAGTGGCGCGGCTCCCTGATCGGTTTGGATTTGAAACGCGAGATGTGGAATGAAATCGGCGCGGCGCGCGCGGCGATGGGGCAGGAGGTCTTTCTGTTTTCCCCCGGCTCGGAAAATTCGCACTGCTGGAACCCGCTCGATCTCGTGGCGGCTTGGCCGTCGCGGGCGACCGATGTGACGAACATCGCGAGAAGTTTGATTCCGGCCCCGGCGTCGGGCGACTCCTATTGGGCGGAAACGGCGCGCGGACTATTCGCCGGCCTGCTCGGCTACGTTCTCGACAGTGAGACGATGGAGGGAAAGCGCACGATCAACTCGGCGCTGAAATTATTTAGCCGGGGTCGAAGTCTGGCTGCTCTTATGCACGACATTCTTGCCGATGAGCCTGCTCTGAATGAATTTGTGTCCGACAAATTCAGCCAGCATCTCGGGCGCGACGAGAAGCAACGCGCCTCGTTCGAGTCGCATATTACAACGGCGCTGGACCCTTGGAACAATGCGCTTGTCGATGTTGCCACGAGCAAGAGCGATTTTTGCATTGCCGATCTGCGCCGCAAGCCATTTACGCTGCTGATTGGGACGCCGATCGGCAACTTCGGCACGGTCGAAGCGGTGGTGCGTCTGCTCATTCAACAGGTGCATGACGTGTTGCTCAAAGAGCTTCCCGGGGCCGATGAGCCATACAAATTGCTGCTCATGCTCGACGAATTTTACCAGTTCGGGCGGATGCCTGAAATTGTCGACCGGGCGCCACTGGTCGCGGGCTATGGTTTTCAAATCGCGATGATCGCGCAAGGCCTGACGCAGCTCGACGTCAAATACGGCCGCCCCACGCGCGAAATGCTAATGGGAAACATGGACGTTAAATTGTTCATCGGCATAGGCGACGAAACCACGGCGCTTGCGGCCTCTCAAGACGCCGGTAAGCATTACGTCATGCGCGAAGGATGGGGAACGTCCATCGGAACGGGAATGGGCGGCGGCGGGTTCGGTCGCGGCAGCAAATCGACGCAAGGGCGGTGGGAGCTGGAACCATTGTTTTTGCCCGACGCGCTGCGCCGTTTCCACGACAAAAAGTGTCTGCTGCTGGTGCGCGGGCAGTTTGGGGCCGTGCTGGATAAGGCGCATTTTTTCACGGAAAGGGCCTTCAAGGCTCGGACGACGGCTACCGATGCGTTCAAATCTCATTTGCACATTCCGACGGTGAACGTACCGGCGGCGGGAGTGACAGCGCTGCCGCAAGCGGTAGCGGCGTCGGTCGAGGCGTCACGGGAAGGCCCGGCGCTGCAAAACCCGGCGACATCGAAACATGAGTCTTCGCGCGCGAGAATTTTAGGAGCGGCGTCGGCGATCTTTGTGGACACCAAGCGCTTCGAAGCGGCGTTCCTCCTTGCGATGAATCACGGGAACAATCAAGAGATTGCCCGCCTTTGTAGTGAGCTGCGGCAAACGCCGGAGTGGTTTGGCGATCTCCGCCCGCGTCGAGGCGGGCTCTTTGCCAGGATAAAGCGGAGCGGCGTGGAAGCGCTGACGCAGAAGCTGCGGGCTGAAATTATGGCCGCGCGTCAGGCGTTGAATAATGACCGCGCCGAACATCGGGCAACGCTCGCACAAAACGCCGCGCCGGCTGTGGCCATGGTCGCCGCCCAACCTGTGGTGCCGACCACTTTGGGGCCAGGGGAAGCCGGGGCGCCGCCGCCGCCCGTGTCGCCGGCGTCGGTCAACGATAATTCGTTTGGTGGTGGGGCGGTGGCGGAAGTTTCGCGGGCGGACGATCCGGCAGTGCGGGTCAATGAAGCGATCGCGGCACAAATCGCGGAATTCGATGACGTCGGGCGCAGGGCAGGGCGGCTTGTGGAAGCGGCGGCAAGCAAATCAGACGCTGGCGAGGATTTACGCGTTGCGCTGGACCGGGAGTCGAGCCGGCTCACGACCGGAACGGTGCGATTCGTCGATACTCCGTACGACGATCTTGGACAACAAATGAGCGAAGGGCGCTTCTAAAAACCCTAAAG
>PLZT01000325.1 GCA_003152255.1 Methylocystaceae bacterium
CGCGGCGCGGCGGGAACGCGGGGAGTTTTCCGGAGAGGACGCGCGCTTCGAGACGAAGCACGGCGCCGCAATGTTCGCGGTCGGCGACCGCGTGCAGTTCACCGATACGCGGAAGGGCGCGAAGATTTACAACGGCAATGTCGGGACGATCACCGGCCTCGACGCGCGCACCGGCCTTTTCCACGCCCAGCTCGATGGACCTCAGGGCGCGCCGGGGCGCGAGGTCGTCTGGTCGGCGTCGGAGTTCGAGGGTTTTCGACACGGCTATGCCGGCACGATCTACAAAGGCCAGGGCAAGACCCTCGACCACACCTATCTCTACCACACCGAGCATTGGCGGCAGGCGGCGAGCTATGTCGCGTTGACGCGCCAGCGCGAGTCCGCGACGATTTTCGTCGCGCGGGAGACCGCGCGTAATCCAAAACAGCTGGCCTGGCAGATGGCGCGCGGCGAGGTGAAATCCGCGTCTCTCGCCTGGGCGACCCGCGACGAACTGGCGTCGGCGCTGCGCGCCAAGGCCGACGTGGCGAAGGCGAGGGCGGGGGAAAAGCCCCAAGAAAAGCCGACGACGGACGCGGCGGTGAAGGCGGCGCCCGTGTCGCCGAGCGAGGCGGGTCGGACGGCGGAGCCTGCGAAGGCCGACGCGCGGGCGCGGTTTGAGCGACAGGCGGGCGGAGGCGAGGGGAGCATCACGGGCCGGGACCGTGCGCTCAAAGAGCAGCGCGCGGAAAAGTCGCCGTCGCGTGACGAGCCCGATTGGCTGATTGCGCCGCGCGTGTCGCCGGATGGCCGCGACAGTCTTGGGCGCGGGCTGGACGCGCAAAGCGTTTCGGCTTTCGTCGCCAACGACAAGGCCGTTCAGCGCGAGCGGCAGGCTCTTTCGACCTGGTTGCAAGTGGCCTACCGCGATCCGCGCGAGGCGACGAAGCGGCTCGACGTGCTTGTGGCGCGCGACGGGTTCGCCAGCGCCGCGCGTCGCATTGAGAGCGACCCCACGCAGCTCGGCGACTACGCCGGCAAGACCGGGTTCTTCGCTGGCGCCGCCGCGCGACAGGAGCGGGCGAACGCGGAACGGGTGTTGGAGTCGATCGGGCCGGGCATCGCGCGGCTCGGAGAGGCGGAGAGGGCAAGCGCACGAGATTATCGCGCGAGGGTCGAACTGCAGTTACAGGCGGATGCGACCGGGGTTCCCAAATTATCCGAGCGCGCGCAGGTGGCGGTTGATGCGGCGAGTAAGGCGAAGACCGACAAGGACCGCGCCGAGGTTTGGAAGGCGGCGACAAGCGATAAGGCCGTCGCTGGCGAGCTGAGGGCTTTCGCGGCGGCGATGGAGACGCGGTTCGGGGAAGACGGCGTGCGCGCCATGGTCCGAGCCGAGCAGGTTGGCGGGAAGGCGTTCGACGGCGGCGCGTCAGTCGCGCCCGCTCATCGCCAGGCAATAGCCGAGGCCGGACGCGCGACATCAATCATCAAAAGCGGGGAGCGCGCCTTGGCAAGTTCCAATGTAAGCGAACGCCTCTCGCAACAATCGAAGTTGGGCGCGGGGCTAAAACCCTAAACGGACCGGCTGCGATTTCTCGGCAAGAATGTCCTCGGGGCTGCCGCCTTCGATCTCGAAGGCGGTGTCGAACCACAATTCGCCGACGCACCAGAGTTCGGCGATGAACAGCGCTTGTAGCCATAGCCACGGACAATGCGCCGAGACTTGCTCCGTCATTCTCACCAGCATCGTCGCACCCGGATGATCGCCAATATCGGCTTTCACGGCGGCGAGCGCCTCCGTCGGATTGTCGTAAAGCGCGCGAAGAGTCGTCGCGACGGTCGCCGGGATGGTGTTGGCGGGCGCCGCCGCAGCCATTCCTCTACCCCAACCGTTGATACACAACGCGGCCAGAAAGGCGTTACGGGCGCGGCCAAAATTCGGATGATGGGCGAAGGCGTCCCTCACGAAATGCGCTGCCTTCATATGACCGAGTTCATCGAAAATGCCATCGATCAGGAGCGGATTGGGGAGCGGCTTCCCCTGGTGGCGATCGACGCCGAAGACCGCCGGCAGAAACAGACACGAGCCGCGCTTCGCCGCGATCTCCTCGAAATAGCGCTTCATTCGAACCGCGCCCTCCGAGCGCGGCAGTTCGCTGACGATCAACGCGCCAAGCGCCGGGGCGTCTTTGTAGCCGAGCCAGGCGCGCTCGCGGATGTGACGCAATATCTCGAAATGGCCGTGCGCCCTGCCCTGTCCCTCCTTCGCCGCAAAAACATAGGCGAGCATGATGAAGAGGTCTCGGGGGATTTCCGACTGCGGTTCCTGGATGATCTCGTCGGCAAGGTCGATCATCGTATCAAAGAACGGCGCGGCGTCGACCAGGGCGTCGCCGCGTCGTTGCATCCGCCAAATCTTGAAACGGTTGAGCAGGCGGATGACTGGGTTTGGCATGTTTTTGTGGCCCCGCGTCACTGAGTTTCAAGACAGATGTATCTGGTGAGGATATTTCGTGATTCCAGCCATTTGTTGGCGAGCGACCACGGGCGTTTACCGATCATGGAGCGGCCTCGGGAATGCTGCAAAAAATCAAGAGTTTTAAAGCGCGTGGAAACGCCTGCAATATATGGAGAGAACGCGTTTTTGAGCCTTGCGCTCGCCTCTCAAAAACGAGGGTGCGGCTTTTGAGAATATATTTGAGCATGGCTGTCTGCTGCGCTCAGTTTTCCGTTCTACCGAACGGCGTTTTCGGTCTTGCCCAAAAGGCATAGATGCGGGCGATTTCGTCTCTGCTGATTGAAGTGAGTGATCCCGCGCCTAAGCCGTAACCGTCGCAACCTTCATCGATCAGACGGCAGGCGGACTCGACGGCCTCTTCGGGGGTTGGATACCTCACGAAGTGGTCTGTTCCGCCTTCTCTGTATTGGATGTGCCATGGCATGGTTCTCATTGTCGGAGAGGCGAAAAAAATTGGCAACCGGTGGATTATACTCAATTCAATTTGGCCGCACCGTAGAAGTCGCGCTTCGTGTGACACAGAACGCGCAACAATCCTGTAGATAAATCAAAGACATCATCGCCGTGCATTAATCAACACGTCTGGACGTGTCCCGCCGATAAACGGCGGGTCAGGCTCTAGCAGTCTGTCGGACTTAA
>PLZT01000409.1 GCA_003152255.1 Methylocystaceae bacterium
ATGACGCGGCGCACATCCGCGAGCGCACCGGAGAAATTACGTGTGACGCCCGTCACCATCGCATCTGCATCCCCTAGCGCGACCATAGCGGAGGCGAAATGATTGCGATCCGTATTGATCAGGCGCTGGCAGTCGCGGAACAGAAAACCCTTGCGCTGCAAGCGCTCGAATAGGAATTGTGCATAAACGCTGTTGCGCGAGGACAGCCGTGCATTGTGGATTTCGATGTGCTCGCCGAGCTCGAAACCAGCATTGGCGGCGGTTTGCGCGACGCGATCCTCGCGTCCGACCAATATTGCGCGGCCGAGCCCCTGGGCGACGAACGACAGCGCAGCGTGAATGACCTGCTCTTCCTCGCCTTCGGCGAAGACGACGCGCTTCGGGTAACGCCGCACACGTTCAAAAATCGTCTGCATGACGCCTGCGACGGGATCTCGCCGCGCCGACAATTGCGCCCGGTAGCCAGTCATGTCGACGATAGGACGGCGCGCCACGCCCGAGTCCATAGCAGCCTTTGCGACAGCCGCGGGGACGACGGAAATGAGACGTGGGTCGAACGGCGAGGGAATGATATATTCGCGCCCAAAGCGCGGACGCGCGCCCTGATACGCGTTGCCGACTTCATCGGGCACGTCTTCCCGCGCGAGTTCGGCCAGCGCATGAACGGCGGCGATCTTCATCTCCATGTTGATGGTCTTCGCGTTCACGTCCAAGGCGCCGCGGAAAATATAGGGAAAGCCGAGCACGTTGTTGATCTGGTTCGGATAGTCCGAGCGCCCGGTAGCGACGATGGCGTCAGGACGCGCCGCCAGCGCTTCTTCCGGCGTGATCTCCGGATCGGGATTGGCCAAGGCGAAAACTATCGGATCATTCGCCATGCTCTTCAGCATGGAAGGCGTTAGCGCGTCTTTCGCCGAAAGACCGTAGAACACGTCGGCGCCTTCCAGCGCCTCGCTGAGCGTGCGTGCGCTGGTCTCGACCGCATGGGCGCTCTTCCACTGATTCATTCCCTCGACGCGACCGCGATAGACGACGCCCTTGGTGTCGCAGAGCGTGACGTTTTGCGACGAAAATCCGAGTGCCTTGGCGAGATCGAGACAGGCGATGCCCGCAGCGCCAGCGCCATTGCACACCAGTTTGGCGGTTTTGATGTCGCGACCCGTCAGTTGCAGGGCATTGAGGAGTCCTGCGGCCGTGATAATGGCGGTTCCATGCTGATCGTCATGGAAAACCGGAATATCCATCAAATTGCGTAGCCGCTCCTCAATGATGAAACACTCCGGCGCCTTGATGTCCTCGAGGTTGATCCCGCCGAAAGTGGGCCCCAGAAACTTCACCGCATTGATGAATTCCTCGACGTCATTGGTGTCGATTTCGAGATCGATGGAATTGACATCGGCGAAACGCTTGAACAACGTCACCTTGCCCTCCATCACGGGTTTCGCCGCAAGGGCATCGAGATTGCCGAGGCCCAATATCGCGGTGCCATTCGTAATGACGGCGACCAGATTGCCCTTCACCGTATAATCCAGCGCGAGCGACGAATTGGCGGCGATCGCCAGCACCGGCGCGGCGACGCCCGGCGAATAGGCGAGCGATAGATCACGCTGCGTCGCCATAGGTTTTGTGGCGACCACGGCGAGTTTCCCCGTGCGCCACCACACTCCCCGCCTCCCCGCTCGCGCAAAACGCGCCGTTTTTTTAGGCGCCCACGTCCCAAGCATGCGCCATGCTGGGGGAATTTCTCCCAATCGCACGACATTCGCGCACAAGTGATTGACTCCCAACCGCGACGGAAACCTAATTCACGCCATGCGCGCCGCGCCAAATCTCCATGAAAGGCCGTCAGCCCCGTGTCGATCCAGGTCGCCCTGCACCACGTCACCCATTACAAATATGATCGCTATGTCGCGCTTGGGCCGCAGGTCGTGCGGTTGCGCCCGGCGCCGCATTGCCGCACCGGCGTGCCCAGCTACTCGCTCAAGATCACGCCGTCGCAGCACTTCATCAATTGGCAGCAGGACCCGCACGGCAATTGGCTGGCGCGGCTGGTGTTCACCGAAAAAACCACGGAGTTTCGCATCGAGGTCGACCTTCTGGCCGATCTCGCCGTGTTCAACCCGTTCGATTTCTTCGTCGAGCCCTACGCCGAAAAATTCCCCTTCGTTTACACGCCAGAACTGGCGACGGAACTCGCCGCCAGTCTCGAAATCGAGGCCGCCGGCCCGCCGTTGGACGATTTTGTACGTTCCATTTCGCGGGAGGAAATCGGGACCAATGATTTTCTGGTCAATCTCAATAACAGGCTGAGCCGCGAGATTAAATATGTGATCCGCATGGAGCCGGGCGTGCAGGCGCCGAACGAGACGCTGACGCTGGGGGCGGGCTCCTGCCGCGATTCGGCTTGGCTGTTGGTGCAGACGCTGCGCCGGCTCGGCCTCGCCGCGCGTTTCGTCTCCGGCTATCTCATTCAGCTCAAGGCCGACGAGGAGCCGCTCGAAGGCCCCAAGGGCCCGGAACATGATTTCACCGATCTGCACGCCTGGGCCGAGGTCTATCTGCCCGGCGCCGGCTGGATCGGGCTGGATGCGACCTCGGGACTGTTTTGCGGCGAGGGCCATCTGCCGCTATGCGCCGCGCCGCATTACCGCTCCTGCGCGCCGGTCTCGGGCGTGGTCGAGCCGGCCAATTGCGAATTCGGCTTCGAGATGCGGGTCGAGCGCATCCGCCAGGCGCCGCGCGTCACCGCGCCCTTTTCCGACGAGGCCTGGGCGCGGCTCGACCGGCTCGGCGAGCAGGTCGACGCCGATCTCGTCGCGCAAGACGTGCGCCTTACCATGGGCGGCGAGCCGACCTTCATCTCGATCGACGATTTCGAAGGCGCGGAATGGAACGTCTCGGCGGTCGGCCCGACCAAGCGCGCGATCGCCGACGATCTGATCCGAAAGCTGCGCGAGCGCTTCGCGCCCGGCGGCTTTCTGCACTACGGCCAGGGCAAATGGTATCCGGGCGAGAGCCTGCCGCGCTGGGCCTTCGCCCTCTATTGGCGCGCCGACGGCGAGCCGATCTGGCGCGACCCCGAGCTCGTGGCCCGGCTGGACAAGCCCGCGAAAAAAGCGAAGAACGAAGCCAAGGACGAACCGAAGCCCAGCGCGATCACGCCAAAGGCGGCGGAAGCTTTCGCCACCGCGCTGGTCGCGCGTCTCGG
>PLZT01000462.1 GCA_003152255.1 Methylocystaceae bacterium
TATCGGGTTGATAGAAGCGCCCATATGTGACTGTCCGGCTCGGAGATCGCAGGGCGGTTCTTCCCGAGATCGGTTCGCACAAGCGGCTCGACCCCACAGTCGTGCGCAAAATCGTCGACGAGCTGGGCCTGGACTGGAACGAATTGCCCGGTCCCGCGTCCCGCGTTTGACCGGCCGATTCAGGAATTGAAAAGGAATGGCGTCATGCAGACTTTCATCATGTTGACGCGTCTCAGTCCAGAGGCGGTGCGGTCCCCTCAGGCGCTCGAGCAGCTCGAACGCAAGGCCATGGAGCGCGTAAGAAAAGAATGTCCGGATGTCGAATGGGTCTGCAGCTACGCCATTCTGGGGCCTTACGATTATCTGGATATTTTTCGCGCGAAGGACGTCGAAACCACGAGCAAAGTTTCGACGCTAATCCGTACCTTCGGTCATGCACAAACCGAGATTTGGACGGCGACCGAGTGGGACCGGTTCGAGGAAATCGTGCGGACTCTTTGAAAGCACGATGCAACGAAGCGCGAACGAATTCCGCTTGGCGCGGAATCCGCGCTTGACGGACGCCCCAGTGGACGGCCCGGAGGCCGATCCAATCTGTGCCCAATTGGCGTCAGCAGGTTACATGCATGAGGCCGATCTTTTTATCGTGTGACTGATTGAAGGACCGAATGGCTTCGGGCGTCGGCTGCAGGAGGACCTTGCACCGCTTTTTGTTGAAATAATCGCTGGCCTCCGGAGACAAGCGCACGTTCCCTTCCTGGCCTGCTCCAACGATCAACACATCGCACCCATCCTCGAAGACGAACTTGGCTTCGTCCTTCGATATGATGTGCGATGTCCCATACGTCTCCTTCGACAGTTTCTTTTTCCGCTTCTCGACTTTTCCGGAAAGACGAACGATCACATCATGTTCATAGGTCTTCCCATCGATCGTGATGCTGCCGAATTTGGTATCTTCGATGGGCATTTTTTTCTCCAGTTGTTCGACCGAGGACCGCGGCGCAAGCCACCCTGGATGCATTCAACGCCTCGCTACCGCCGGCCACAATCCTCGCAGCGGAAACGGCAGCGTATCAATGATCTTTGCAGTCTCTCCCGGATCGAGTTCCTTCCACAGAAGGTCGAAGACGGCTTTCGTGACGCTCAGAGCGTCCTGAGGAAACTGCGGCGGCGGTTGGGCGGCGACCAACGCCGCGAATTCATTGGCTTGCCGTTCGTCGGTGGGTTTTGCGGCGAGGCGCCAGCCCTCGTAATAAATGCCGCGCACCAGCATCGGAAGCTGCGCGCCCAAATGCACGGCCTGTTCAGGCGTGAGGCGATCGCGGAGCACATGAAGCACGGCGCGTAACGCATTGTAAGCGTGATGCCGATCGCCCAGATGGTGATCCTCCGTCAGCTTTTTCAGCCAGACATTCGTCTGATGGACCGTGTGGTCAAGCGCCGGCACATGGGTATCGCTCATGGCTTGAACCTCGCTTTAGAGATGGCGTCCTCATCGAACACTCACTCATGATCTAAACGCCGTCGATCCAATCCCGCAGCGCGAGTGAGGTGAAAATTTCTGGCCGACTGTGCGCGTAAACCCAAGGTCTGGCAAGAAGGGCCAAATGGTGTAGGCCCAAGCCCGTCTCCCCACGAAACGCGACGATGCGCGTCTCTTTTGTCTGCATGGCGTCGAGGAAAATCTTATACTCGGCTACGTCCTCACCAACGAGCATGTCGTGCGCGGCGCCTCCATCATCGATGGTCACGACAAAGGATGGACGCAAGTTCCGCGCCCGACTCGTCGGGCGCGACAGGGCGACGGACATCGCGGTGCTGCAAATCAAGCCTGACAATCTAACCGCCGTGCCGACTGGAGAGAGCAGCTCGCTCGAAGTCGGCGACTTCGTCCTCGCGATCGGCAACCCCTTCGGTCTGGGACAAGCGGTGACATCGGGCATCGTCTCCGCGCTCGGGCGCACCGGCCTCGGCATTGAGGGCTACGAGGACTTTATCCAGACCGACGCCTCCATCAATCCCGGAAATTCCGGTGGCGCCTTGGTCACGCTTGACGGGCGACTCGTCAGAGTCAACACCGCGATCCTATCCAAGACGGGGGCGAGCAATGGCGTGGGCTTCGCGATCCCGATCGACATGGCGCGGAAGGTCATGCAGCAGATTGTCGCGCATGGCGAGGTTCAAAGGGGGCGCATCGGCGTTTCGCTGCGCGAGCCGAGCGGTTTCAAGGGGCGGAAGGGCGCCGAGATAGCATCCGTCGAGCCGGCGTCGCCGGCGGAACGTGCCGGCCTCGCAAAAGGCGACGTAATCATCGCCGTCGACGGGAAGCCGATCGAGAATCCGGGCCAGCTTCGCAATCTTGTCGGACTCATCCCGATAGGACGTGAAATCGACCTGCGATACATACGGGCTGACGAAACCGACAACGCCGTGGTGTAACGCGACAATTATAACGATTAGAGCTGTTTAATTGTCGCCGTGCAGCCGTGGTCAGGGTAGAAGCACAGCATGGCGCTTCCAGAATGAGGTAGGCGCCGCAGCTGGTCGCTGATCACGTGCTGCGGCAGTTTGCTTCCTGCATGCCGGCAGCATCGTTTGGCTTCAGGCCGAGCCTTGAACCGGTTCTGCCGCGGGAGGCAACTACGGCCGGTTCTGAAGGGGCAGGTTTCGGGTCGGCTATCGGCACGCCATCAAGACTCGAGCGTTCGGAGCTTTTCGAGCGTCGCGGGGTCGCGGACACCCCCGCAGCAGCGGTCCAAGGCCTCGGCGAAGACGGCCTCGGCGGGGGCGACGGCGGCGAACAGCGTCATGCACGACCTGAACTTCATGTCGTCGGGATGGCCGAAGACCTCGGCCAAAGGACGGCCGGCGGCCACGACCAGGCGGACGCATTCGCGCAGCCGGTCGCCGAGGACGGGATGCGCCAGATAGGCGCACGCCTCCGCCGGCGAGCTGATGGCGTAGCGGACCGCCATCGCGCTCGAGCCCAGTCCGGCGATCTGCGGGAAGACGAACCACATCCAATGGGTCCGCTTCCGTCCCGCACGAAGCTCGGCGAGCACGTCCTCGATGATACGGGCCTGCGCGTCGATGAACCGTTGAAGGTCGAAGGGATCCTCGCTTTGCAGCATGTTCGTCTCCTCCCGCCGCCCTTACTCGCGGGCGTAGGCCTTGTACGTACGAGCGGATGCCGCCGATCTTCGCGCCAAATCATCGTGAAATCAGGCGAAGTTGAACTCCTCTTCCGATCCAGCGTGACACAGTTTCTCTTCGAGGGTTTGCGTCGTCCAGAACCGGCTCGCGCGGAAACTTGCCGACCAATGATCGTGCGACAATCCGGCCTTCGCCTTCAGACGCGCGAGAAAGTCTTGTTTATGGGTCAGCATTTTCCAGACGGCGGGCAAAAACAAGGCGCCTCGGCCAGCGTCCCGGATGACCAGCCCGTCCCGATGCGGCTGCAATTGGGACAAGAGATCGGCTTCGCTTTCGAAGCTCATCGGTTGAAGCGGCGACAACAGCGTCACCGAAAAGGAAACGTCATCCCACTCCGTCCGTTCCAGTGGGGCGAAGCGCGGATCTCCAAACGCGGACCTCACGGCATTGGCCCTGATGTCCTCGACCAACGGACGCCTTGCCAACGCCGAGCCGCAACAGCCGCGCAACCTTCCCGCCTTGTGCAAAGTCACGAAGCTGGCTCCTGGCCGGTTGAAGGCGGCGGGCAATCCCTCCAGCGCCCGCGACGCGCCGATGGCGCGAATGGCGCAGCGGACCACCTCATTCATCAGAGCGCCATGACGCCGGACCATGTCGTCGCTGAACTCCAACGTCGCTTGCTGTTCCCAGAAGGCCCAAGCGCCATAGCCGACAACGCGATCCCGCGGCCCGGCCGTATCGCCGGAATTGCACAGATCGAGCGTCTTGACCTGCATCCCACGCCGCCCCGCGGCGGTGAGCAGACCCCTCACAGGCACAGCGCCGCAGGCTCGCTCGGAAGTCAGCGCGAGAGGATCGAGCCGCTCGATCGCCGCGCAAGTTGCTTCGTCCAGTACGCGACAAACCTGGTAATCAAGGTAATGCGACAGATCGGACGAAACGACGATGACCGTTTCCGGCCCGCCCCAAAGCCTGTCCAGCAAATTGGCGACCTGCTCCGCGTCCGCATGCCCGCAGATGATCGGCGCCAGCGTAAAATCTCCGAGCACCTGCTGGAGAAACGGCAGTTGCGTTTCCAGGCAGTGCTCACTTTCATGCGCCTCATCCGAAATCCCAAAGAACGGGACATCGCGCGCCTGCTCCAGCCACTGCTGATCGATCGGGACCGCGCCAAGCGGCGTCTCGTAGGCGCGCGCAGACGTCGCCGCCATGCCGCTGAAGGTGAAGCAATGAGAAGGCCCGAGAAGCACCACGCGGGAAACCTTGCCTCGCGCCCGGGCCAGCAAGCGGTAAGCCGCGGCTGCGACCGCGCCGGAATAGACGTAACCGGCATGCGGAGAGATCAGCGCCTTGGGAGCAACCGCGTCGGCCTCGTTCACACCGCCGGGAAAAGCCGCAACATTCGCGGCGAGAGCGTTAGGTTCCGCCGGTTCCAACGTCCCTTGCCGCGCGCCGGCTCTCGGATTGACCTTGTTATTCCAGAGCAGCCTGTCGACGATAGATCTCAGCTCTGTAGGATCGGCAGGGTAGAATAGACCCGCCACGGCCGCCGGTCTGATCACGCTCTCCCGATGCGTCTGCACTCCCACCGCCCCCTTTCACTCCGCGTTCAGCGTCTCCATCTAGACGTCATGAACTCGACAAAACTCCTTGAACCAACCTCCACGCCCGTGGGCCGCGCCCGCTATTGGCATGAACTTGAGGGCGGTCGCATTCAATGTGATGTCTGCCCGCGCTTTTGCAAGTTGCGCGAAGGCCAACGTGGGCTGTGTTTCGTGCGCGCCCGTGAAGGCG
This sequence comes from Methylocystaceae bacterium, assembly GCA_003152255.1. The sequence continues at coordinate 4,948 of PLZT01000462.1, forward strand.
ATGAGATCGTCTTGACCACCTACGGACGGTCGTCGGGTTTTTGCGTCGATCCCATCGAGAAGAAGCCGCTCAATCACTTTCTGCCCGGCACGCCGGTGCTGTCCTTCGGCACCGCCGGCTGCAATCTCACCTGCAAGTTCTGCCAGAACTGGGACATCTCGAAGGCGACCGAGTTCGATCGCCTTCAGGACGAGGCCTCGCCGGCGGAAATCGCGCGGGCCGCGCAAGCGACGAGCGCGCGCTCGGTCGCCTTTACTTACAACGACCCCGTGATCTTTCTCGAATATGCGGTCGATGTCGCGAACGCCTGCCGCGACGCCGGTCTCAAGACGGTGGCGGTGACCGCCGGCTACATCACGCCGGAAGCCCGCAAGGAGTTCTTCGGCGCGATGGACGCCGCGAACATCGATCTGAAGGGCTTCACCGAGAGCTTTTATAAGACGCTCTGCACGGCCGAGCTAAGGCCGGTTCTCGAGACGCTCGAATATGTGAAACATGAGACCTCATGCTGGCTCGAGATCACGACGCTGCTGATCCCCGGCAAGAACGACTCGCCGGCCGAGATTGAGGCGCTGAGCAATTGGATCCGGGAACGGCTGGGTCCCGACACGCCTCTCCATTTTTCAGCCTTCCATCCGGATTGGCGCATGCGGGACGTCGCTCAGACGCCTGCGTCCACGCTCCAGACCGCGCGGCGCATCGCATTGGAAAACGGGCTTCGCTACGTTTACACGGGCAATGTGCATGACGAGACGGGGCAAAGCACTTATTGCCATCACTGCGGCGAACGGCTGATCGGCCGCGACTGGTATGACATCACCTCATGGGCGATGACGGCGGACGGACGCTGCGCGAAATGCGCCGCGGCGTGCGGAGGCGTGTTCGAGGCCAATCCGGGCGCCTGGGGAGCGCGGCGCTTGCCGATCCGGGTGTCGGCGGCTTAACGCGCGGACCCGCCGCCACTGGAAGGCCTGAGGAATTATGCCGCGCCACTTCGATCCCGCTCTCGTCAACGACCCCTTCGACGATCCCGGCCTTTACGTCGATCTGGTTTTCGAGCGCCGCGCGCTGCTTTTCGATCTTGGCGATCTTCGGCGGCTTGCCCCGCGCAAACTTCTGCGCGTCAGCGACGTCTTCGTCACGCATCGGCATATGGACCATTTCGCCGGTTTCGACCAACTGCTGAGGCTCTTGCTCGGGCGGGAAAAGACGCTTGGCGTCCATGGGCCGGCGGGCATTATCGACGCCGTCGAGCATAAGCTTCGAGCCTACACCTGGAATCTGATCGAGGGTTATGACGGTGAACTGACCATTCGCGTGAAAGAACTCGACGCTTCGGGGCGCATGAGGTTCGCGCTTTTCGCCGGGCATTCGCGATTCGAGCGGGCTGAAGGCGAATCGAGTCAAAGCGTCGACGGCCTGCTGCTCAAGGAAGCCGGTTTGCAGGTCCGTGCAGTGACGCTTGACCACGGCATTCCCGTGCTTGCTTACCTCCTTGAAGAACGGGCTCAAATCAACGTTTGGCGCAACAAGGTCGAGGCCATGGGGCTGGCGATCGGGCCATGGCTGCGGGCCTTCAAGGACGCGACTCTTCGCGGCGCGGACGATGGCGTTCTCATTGATGTCTTATGGCGGGATGGGGGTCTCGACAAACCCGCCGCTCTGCCCCTCGGCCTCCTTAAGAAGGAGATTATGAAAATTACCTCAGGCCGCAAGATCGCCTATGTCGTGGATTGCGCTTTTACCGTAGCTAATCAGGAAAAGATCATTCAGCTCGCCAAAGGCGCCGACATCCTCTTCATCGAGGCGACATTCCTGGACGCCGATGCGGAGGAGGCCCAAATGCGTCGCCATTTGACAGCACGGCAGGCCGGGATTCTCGCCAGGCTCGCCGGAGCGAAGCGACTTGTGACGCTGCATTATTCTCCTCGCTACAAGGGGCAGGGCTTCCGCCTCGCCCAAGAGGCTCAAGATGCATACTTGAAAGGCTGAGCAGCCCGCCGCCAAACCGCGCGAGCGCCGGCGCCCGTTCGGTTTCAATCCGATCATGCGCGGAGTAAGGTAAGGGGCGTCTCGATCGGCGACTCCGTTTTTCATTGAACAGACCGCCCGGCTTTGGCCGGTTGCGAGCGCGCTTGCAGGTTTGCCCGATGATCAGCGGGCAAGATCTCGAAGCCAGCCAAACAGATGCTATAGGCGGGTCTGTATGCAAGGTCGCCACCTCGATTCGCCCTTCTCTCGGCAACGATGTCGGGTCCGTCGAGAGTTTTTCGTTTTAGAAAAAAGTGTTCTACGGCCTAACGCGAAGTTCAACATCCGGCGCCGCCATGGGTTTCGCCAGTTTGTTACGGCGCAGGCGACCGCGTCGGTGGAGAGGGCTTAAAGTCGACCTATTCGAGATTCGGTCATGAGAGGAGTGGCTAGGCGAATGTGGATCATCCACCGCAAGGAACTGGGAGGAAGAAACTATGCAATTCGTTGAGACCCTGGATGGCGCCTTGGTCCCCTTAAGCCGAATTGACAGGCTGTGGTCAAAGGCCGGCTCCCTCTGGATCAAAGCCGACGATGAAACGCATCAGATTATTGGGACCCTCGATAAAATCCGAGACGCGCTGGAGCCGATAATTCCCGCCTCCTTGGGATGGGAAGTCATAACTCCCGCGGAAAACAAGGACGGCTTCCTTGTTTCGATCCTCGCTGAACCGGTAATTGGATGGCGAGATTGTGAGCGCGGCCCAACGCCGATCACGGCCATGCAGTCCGAAAACAATGTTCTTTGGGCGATTAGAGCGGTCTCCGAGCAGACTG
>PLZT01000504.1 GCA_003152255.1 Methylocystaceae bacterium
TCGCCTTCGCGCGCGACATCCGCGCCGGCGCGATTCTGGGCGCGGGCGATAAGCCCTTCACGGATATCGTGAATATAGGGATCGGCGGCTCCGATCTCGGCCCGGCGATGGCGGCGCGGGCATTGTCGCCCTATCGCGGCGCGGGGCCGCGAACCCATTTCGTCGCCAATGTCGACGGCGCCGATCTTTCCGACACGCTGGAGCCGCTCGATCTTTCGCGCACGCTGTTCCTCGTCTCGTCGAAAACTTTCACCACGCAGGAGACCATGGCCAACGCCGCCAGCGCGCGGACGCGCGTCGTCGCCGCGCTCGGCGAGGCTGCGGTGCCAAGGCACTTCGCCGCCGTGTCGACGCGGCTCGACAAGGCAGCGGAATTCGGCATCAACCCGGAGCGCGTGTTCGGCTTTTGGGATTGGGTCGGTGGACGTTATTCGCTGTGGTCGTCGATCGGACTGGCTCTGGCGATCGGCGTCGGACCCGATCATTTCATGCAATTTCTGCGTGGCGGCTTCGACATCGACACACATTTTCGCGAGGCCCCGCTCGATAAAAACATCCCCGTGCTGATGGGCCTTTTGGGCGTGTGGCATCGCAATGTGCTGGGACGCGCCACTCATGCCGTCATCCCCTATGACCAGCGGCTCGCGCGTTTTCCCGCCTATCTGCAACAGCTCGACATGGAGTCGAACGGCAAATCCGTGACGCGCGCCGGCGGGCCCGTCGAAACCGCCACCGGCCCGGTGATTTTCGGCGAGCCCGGCACCAATGGACAGCATGCGTTTTTCCAACTGCTGCACCAGGGGACCGACGTGACGCCGATTGACTTTCTGGTCGCCGCCGAACCCGTCGCCGCCGACCCGCATCACCATGCGCTGCTGTTCGCCAACTGCCTCGCCCAAAGCGAAGCTTTTATGCGCGGGAGAACGTTGGAGGAGGCCAAGGCGCGGTTGCGCAAGGAAGGGCGCTCCGAGGCGGACGTCGAGCGCCTCGCGCCGCACAAGGTTTTTTCGGGCGACCGCCCGTCGAGCACGCTGCTCTATCGAAAACTCGATCCGCGCACGCTCGGCCGCCTCGTCGCGCTTTACGAGCACAAGGTGTTCGTGCAGTCGGTGATCTGGGACATCAACCCCTTCGACCAATGGGGCGTGGAGCTTGGCAAGGAACTGGCCGGCCGGCTGGCGCCGATCGTCGAGGACGCGGGCGCGTCGACGGCGGCGCTGGATGGGTCCACGGCGGGGTTGATCGGGTGGCGGCGGGGGTGAGGCGCGCCTGACGCAAGCTGAATTTCGTCGGAGGTATCTGAACGTGTTGGACTTCTTTCGACTGCAAGCGAAGGCCTACGTCAAGACCAGCGGGAGTCCGCCAGCGAGCTTTCACACTACTCTATGCTTCTGGAGCCGCTCGCAACTCTAGGCGAAGGGCGGCATCGATTGCGAACGCAACACACCGTTCCACCATACGCCTGTCGGTCGTCGGCTCCCGCATCCATTGCGCACGCATGTTGCCGCCGATCATCTCGTGTATGACTGGACCATACGTCCGAATATACCGGTAGCCGTCATAGTCGAGATTATAGGCGATAATCGTGATCGCCTCGCCGAGGCTCTGCCCCATTTCCCCAACCGCCTCAAGCAGCCTGGACCTAGCACCGATGCCGCTGTCACCGAAATCTCGGCCTCGCCATCTAACATCCGAAGCAACATCCGTGGGATCGAACAGCCGTTGGTCATGGGACACGGCGGTTGTACCATATCTGTGATACCGCAACGACAGACGAAATGCCTTCGACGCCACTTCCAAAGCTTCCTGAAATTTTTCGGCTTTCACGCACTCCTCAGCGGTCTGCAATTGAGACCTCACCTCGTCGGATCGAACCAATGACGACAAAGAGATGCTATCAAACTCGATCTCGAAAAGGCTCGGCGATGTTAGAACTAGGAAGCCTGTGACAGCAGACCGAAACCCTTCAACGTCGTGCCGAGAGGGCAACGTCCCCCTGTGTTTGACCTCCACACGTGCGTTATTGAACCTCTTCATTTGTTCCTGGTACGGCAAGGGAAGGCCGGCAGTAGAAAACGCGGGCCAGTAGGCCATAAAATCGGCCGATTTGCCCAGCGAGACTTGATGTGTTTCCGCCGCCGTTTGCAGGAATAGTTCGACCGAGTCGTGGAATGGGAGCAACGCCAAGCCAGCGAGCAGATCGCCTTTCCGCTCCTGCTCAAGAGCCTGCGTATAGAGATATCGCGCGATCGTCAGCCGCCGCATTGTCGGAGGGGAAAGCTTTAAACTCATCGACAGCACCTTCAGAACGCGTGATTGCGAGCGCGGCGAAGCAGTCCAAAGCCAACCCAGTCCTGCTGGATTGCTTCGTCGCTTCGCTCCCCCCAACGACGCCCCCGCCTACCGCAAAAACCCCACGATATCCTTCACCGCCTTCATGTTCTCGGTCGCCATCGCCCGCGCGCGCTCGGCGCCGTCGCGCAGCACCGTGTCGATATAATCATGGTTCGCGGTGATCTTGCGCATCTCGGCGGTGATCGGCGAGAGCTTTTCCACCGCGAGATCGACCAGCGCGTTCTTGAAGGTCGAGAAATTGGCGCCGCCATATTCGGCGAGCACGCCCGTCTTCTCGCGCCCCGAGAGCGCCGCGAAAATCCCGACGAGATTGGCCGCCTCGGCGCGCCCTTCCAGCCCCTTTTCCTCGCTCGGCAAGGGCTCGGGGTCGGTCTTGGCCTTGCGGATTTTTTGCGCGATCTGCTCGGCGTCGTCGGAGAGATTTATGCGCGAATATTCCGATG
>PLZT01000185.1 GCA_003152255.1 Methylocystaceae bacterium
TGCACTTCATGTTTGAGCCGGCCCCCTATAGAACCGTGTTACAACAGAGATCGGATCGTATGGCTCATTCACAACACCCGTCCCAGGGGAGGGCTGGTTTGGGGGCCTGCTACTCGCTTCCATCCAGACGAAATCGACACCAATCGATTGGGCCTTGCTTGCATCCAACCACTCCATTCCCTGTGGTGGGGCTGACGTAACGAAGGCAACAGCTTTTTGCGATAAACCGAGTTGGTTTAGATACGCCCCCACTAGAGCGTTGGCGACCCCGCTTTCGGCCAACGTTCCGTTCCGGTCGATGTAGGACGCATGAAAACCGATATGGGCTCCCTCCCCGATAAACCTTGGACTCCCCGCCAGCCACATGAGGGCGCAAGCGGAAGCGCATAGTGCATTTTCCGGAACCGCCGTGGCAAATCCTTTAAGGCGAATTGTCTTACCCATTTCAAGCGCGGATAGCGTCGCTCCTCCTTGACTATTCAAAACCACGACAGCGCTATTGCTTGCAGTCGCTGCAGTAGTAAAGTTCGCTTGGTCTTCCAGCGTGATTATGCCATCGACGACGATAATGTCTACTTGCGCATCGCCCGTAGAGTGTCTAGTTATATCAGCACCAATTGATTTTTGAACGAAGAATTGAAACAATAAGACGCCCAAAAGACACTGAAGCGCTCGTATCCGAATCACGATGGTACCCTCCTAATGACGTAGGCAGGTGCCGCGTTTAGCGCCAGCCGAAGCTCTTCAATCATCATCGTTCGGCTGGAGTGGGTGGCTTTTGCCCGGAACCGGAATCCCACATTCGCAGCTTCGCAGTTTAGGTCAGCAGTAGGGAAGAGGGTCTGTGCTGGCCCCGAAAAGATTGTGTACATGAGAGATTATCTGCCGACAAGTTTGTCGGCAAACACCAGTTACGCATTTGCACGTTAATGGGGCAGGAAGGCCCATCCGTGCGAAAACGTACGCTAAGGAAGGTCTCTGACCGCTGTTTTGGCTGCCGCGACGCGTGAATCCCGTGGTTTTGGTCCGGTGTCGGCATGATTTGCCCGTTTATTGCGTGCAATCATAGAATGCAATTGATATTGGACGCGAGATGTTCGTTTTGACTGGCGTATTGCACGCAATAAACCGGGGGTCTAACGCGGGGGATAACTTTGCGTGCAATACACGCAGCGAATCCTGATAGTCTCAGCCAGACCGGTGCGGTCGCCGTCGATAACTCCACCCCAAATATTGCGTGCAATACGCTACCGTGCAGTTTTACGTAGATGGGCCTTCTGCCCCAGATGACGGTCGATGAAGGGCGGAAGCCCGATGGGGCGCCGGAGCGCTCTGCCAAAGCTGGCGAAGGCGCCCCCTCGGGCGTCGATGCAAATGGGCCGAAGCGTTTTTCCGTTCAGCGCAAGATGTCCGTAGTGTCGCGCCTGTTGCGGCGGCGCGCCACCCAAGAGCGTTCAGCATGGTCGACCCGCAGCCGCCGCGCTTTGAGAACGGGTGCCTTCCTAAGTTGCGAACGCGCGCCCGGGGAGTTGAGCAGGGGGGAGCTTCCCCCAGAGAATTACTTCCCCTTGGTCCGCGGAACCGTCGCTTCAGACGGGATCGTGATCAATCTCTAAATGACCTGCCACGATGTTGATCTTAAATCAAACTGTTAAATCCCATGCGTTCGGTTCGACGGCGTCGGGGCCAACCCCCCGTAGAATGGCGGCTGACTTCGATTAGGTCCTAGTTGTTCCGCTTTACTACAGCGCTAATGGCCGACGCTTGCTCCGGCGGTTGGCGGGTTTTTGCTCCGGCGTTGACAAGTCTTCGGGTCCGGGCTCTCGCGCCTGAAACGACCTTTCCGGCCATCGCCAAGCCGCGCCGCTTCGTCTGCTCGGCGTGCGGGTCGCCGTCGTTTAGGATTCCATAGCGCCCGAGATTTTTTCGCCAATGATGTTGGCGGCTCGACGAAGCGGGTCTGCATCGAGATGAGCGTATCTTGCCGTCGTGGCTGACTGCGAATGGCCGAGGAGCTTTCCGACGATCGGCAGTCCGAGGCTCGATCCGGCGCCGACCGAAGCGAAAGTGTGACGCAGATCGTGGATGCGCACGCCCGAAAGGCCAGCATACTGCTGAATGGCGCGCCATGGCTTCTTGAGGTCGGACCGAGGCTGATCCTGGGTCGCGCCGGGCACGACGAAGGCGCTGCTGCGATCTGCATCCTGTAACAGCGCGAGCGCAGGAGCGCTCAGCACGATCGTCTTCCGGCCGGTCTTGCTGTCGGGGAGCAGCAGCAGGCCCCGTTCCAGATCGACATGGGCCCACTCCAAGTGAAGGATCTCGCGAAGACGCGCGCCCGTGAAAAGAAGCAGGCGAAATGCAAGAGCGACTTCAGGGGCAAAGACGGTCCGTTGGTTTGGCTCTTTCGCGAGATGCTTGCTCGCTCTCGTGTCGGCGTTGAGACGCCAGGGAAGACCCTCGGTCTCAGCGAGCCGCAATGTTTCACCGAGACGCTTGAGCTCTTCTGTTCCAAGAAACCGTTCCCGCTTGGCTTCCGTAAATCGCTCGAGGCCGATCGTCGGGTTCGTCCCGCGGGGCACCAGGCCCCTCCGCGCGGCAAAGGTGTACATGCTGCCGATAATCGCCAGGAGGCGGTTCGCCTGATACGGCCGATCCCGCAGAGACAGGTGTAGCTTGGCGATCTCTGCAGTCGTGACCAGCTCGGCTTTACGCTTCCCGAGCGCCGGGAGGAAGTTGCTTCGGAGGACAGCGCCGTAGCCTTTCGCGGTGTGCGCCTTTCTCTTCGGTCGGACATGTTCTTCGAGAAACCGGTTTGCCAGTTCGCTGCAGGTGATCGCGGCCTGAGCATCCTTGCGCTCGAGAGCCGGGTCCCGGCCTGCGGCGACCGCTCCGAGCGTGGCGCGCGCTCGCGTTCTAGCTTCATCGGGCGTGATCGCGCCATGGCGCCCGAGGGAGACGAAGCGTTTGGGAGCGCCTGGCCCGATATTACGTGGCTTGTAGCGGAGGATATAGGTCTTTGTGCCGCTGGCCTCGACGCGGAGGCCCAGTCCCCTGGTCTCTCCGTCCCAAATCTCGTAGCGCTTGGCTTTGGGTATCGCGTCGTCGGCGACGCGCTTGGTGAGTTTTATCGACGCGGTTGCCATTTCCCTTTTTACCTCCGGCGCCCATTCTGGTGACCATGTGGTGACCAACCTAGAGTGACACTAACAGGCATTGAGGGAAATACCAATAGATAAATTGCCTTCTAAACCAATCAGATATGGTAATATGGGGCATTCCAGGGACACCAAGGGAAATCTGGTCCCTTTGATTCGTAATGATGGGGTCGGGGGTTCGAATCCCTCTTGCGGCACCAATTTATCACAGTGAATACAATTATATAGATGTTGGAGCGGAGCCGCCCCCTGAGGCGTTTTCGGTGCGGGGAAGCACCGGGGAAGCACGGCAGAGCCGCCAGCACCGGGCGGCAGTGATTCGGCGTTCAGCAACAAGGTTAGTCGAAGGCTCTCAGTGGGATCGACATTGTCCTGGTTTTTCAGCGGCAGGGGTGTTTGGTCTGTTCGCATCCACACTCCGACCATCCGCCGTTTGGGGAGGATGGTCTCGGGCTGCGGAAAGGTCGATAGGCGAGGCTGACAGGGCCTTGGCTTCGGTTTATCCGGTGGCGAGGATTTGGAATGCAGCTGCAAAAGAGCCGCCGCCAAATTTCTTCGCTTGGAGCGGAAGACCCGATCTCCATTCTGCGAGGGGCCGGAAAATTCGCCAGCCGATTGCGAGCGCGAGCGGTGATGGCGGTTACCTCGAGCCTGGACGCCACAGGAAGGTGGATTGGCGTGCGTATGGTGGATATTTGCCTGGCGCGACGCGAGGGGGATGTGGCAGCCTGCCTTGCCACGGAGCTCCCTTGGCCACGACCCGCCGGCTCTGGTCTTTCAGCATGAACCGGAGCGCCTGTGGATCGGCGGGATCGTGCGGTGTCGTTACCCCACTGCAGTCGATCTACTATCAATGGCGACGAACGCACTGCCGCAAATTCAGGGCGTGGTATCCTGTCATCAACTGCTGCTTTGCGCCAACAGCGGACATCCGCTGGGGCAAAGGAAAAGTTCCCATCGCGGATGTGGCGGCGGGGCGGTTAAAAGGGAATGCCTCCAGCTCAATATTGGGTATCGATGAGCGGCTTGCCATTTTGAGCGCAAGGCCATGATTTATGAAGGATATTTTATATCTGGGACCGCCCGAGACCCCGTCCCGCCGCCCGCGCCTCATCGGCCGCCCAAGCGCTGCAAAATCGCCCGCGCCTCCGGGAGACGCCCCTTATATTCGGCGGCGAATGGCGCATGTCCGGCCGCCCGCATCGTCTCAAAGGCTGCGTTGATCTGTACGACGGCCGCTTTCGCCATCGCAGCGTCCTTTGTTCGTTCGGCGAGCCGCATCATCGCAACGCCTTGATCGCCATAGCTCACCCCCCAATCGAGCGGAACGCGCTCGCGAGTCCTTTCCTTAAGCGCCTCGCTAAAGGCCGAAACAGCCTGTCGCAGCGTCGCCGTCCCGCTCTCGCGCTCCCCAAGCGCACGAAGCGCATTGCCGAGATTGTGCTGCGTCCACGCCCATCCGAGCGGATGACGCTCACGCGACCTTTCCTTGAGCGCCGCGCGAAAAGTCGCCACAGCCTCCTGCAAGCGTTCCGTCCCGCTCTCGCGTGCGCCAAGCGTTGCAAGCGAATACCCGAGATTGTTCTGTGTCATCGCCCAATCGAGCGGAACCCGCTCGCGCGTCCGTTCCTCGAGCGCCGCGCGATCAGCCGCCACCGCCTCCTGCAGCGTCGCCGTCCCGCTCTCGCGTTCTCCGAGGCTAAAAAGCGCAGCGCCGAGATTGCTCTGCGTCGTCGCCCATCGAAGCGGAACACGCTCGCGCGGCCATTCCTTCAGCGCCTCGCGATAGGACGCCACTGCCTCTCGCAGCGTCTCCGTCCCGCTCTCGCGCCCCCCAAGCCGCAGGAGCGCGTTGCCGAGATTATTCTGCGTCATCGCCCAGTCGAGCGGAACACGCTCGCGCGTCCTTTCCTGCAGCGCCGCGCGAAAAGCCGCCAAGGCCTCTCGCAGCGTCTCCGTCCCGCTCTCGCGCTCGCCGAGTGTCTCAAGCGCGTTGCCGAGATTATTCTGCGTCATCGCCCAGTCGAGCGGAACACGCTCGCGCGTCCATTCCTGCAGCGCCGCGCGAAAAGCCGCCAAGGCCTCCTGCAAACGCGCCGTCCCGCTCTCGCGCTCGCCGAGTGTCTCAAGCGCGTTGCCGAGATTATTCTG
>PLZT01000111.1 GCA_003152255.1 Methylocystaceae bacterium
CAACGTCTGATCGTCACTAAGGCATCAGAAAATGGCGAACACATATGACGACGACCGCAGCTCGACCACCATCCTAGCTCTTGGCGGCGTTGGAGCTGCATTTGGAGCGGTTCTAGGCGTTCTCTTTGCAGGATTTGACGCAGCTTTCGCAAGCGCCCTCATCGGCGTGCTCACCGGTGCGATCATAGGAATATGGTTGGAGCAAAAGACTTGAATAGTTGAGCCGACTCCCGATTCATTCGAAGGGAGAGGCGGTCGATCCGCACGTCGCGCTCATCGCCGAGAACGGCGGCGGGCGAGCGTGAGGTTGAGGAAGGGCGGAGGCGGGATAAATCGGAGGTTGGTCTCGCGCACAAAAGCACAGTTCCGCCTGATTCCCGCGCTACCCATTTCGACGCCAAAATTCGACGGGGATTCGAGGCACTATTCAGCGTCTCGTCTTAGTGCCCGGAGGAGTAATCGCACATGCTGAAATCTGATCCTTTTCTCCTTTCCGCAGCGGAAATAGCGACCACGGAAGCGATGCGCGCGGACGGGACGATCCCACAAGACTGGCGTTACGTTGACATCCCCTGGCAGCACGCGGCGATTTTCGATAAGATCGTCGAGATTGGTGGCGCAGATATGCGGGTTCTCGACAGCAGCCAGCGCGACGAAAAAAAGCGCGGGCAAATCGCTTTAGGCCCGGAAGCATCGAAGCGCATCAACGCGCGAGCCTTCGAAATTCGTGTTCTTTTCAAGACCGCCGCCTATAAAGCGAAAGCTGACGCAGTAGCGTGTAAAAAGGCGGCCTGATCGCTTTACTCAGTTCGTCTTCGCCAGCGCGTCCAGTTCCACGCCCTTATCGAGCGATGTCCCCGTGACGGCGGCAAGGTCGTCGCCGCGCTTTTTCGGACTCGCGCTTGAGTCCTTTTTTGGCTTAGGCTGTGGGGATATCGAGAACGGCGGCCCGCCTGAGGTCGACGAAATAAAACGAAAGGATTGCCCTATGAGCATCGGCCATTTCAAAGCTTTTACAGACATGAATGCGGGCCAATGGTTTGCAGTTCCAGGCGACAATAAGGCCAAGATCGGGTTAGCCGTTCAATTTCCCAAGGAACTCTGGCCCGTTTTGGTTTCAGAATCCGAGGCTATATCTACAAGCCAAGATAGACCTCAATGGGTATATACCCCAGATATTACAGACATTTCAGTCGACACGAAAAGCTTGAGTAAAGGTGTTATTCATGAATCAGGGGACATTGTTATAACCAGTAACGGCGCGTTTCTTAACTTTAAGCGTGACGGTCATGGCTTATTTGCCAACATCGCAACGGGACAGATTACAGAGCCCGATTCTCAAAGGCTTTGGTTTGGAAGATGGTCGCTATTTGAAAAGAAACCAGACGGCTATACGTCGCTTCTAGACTTCGGCGTGGTGGTTGAATGAGAGATTGTCCCGGCGCCGGGACATTTGAAACGCTGCAATCCTCGGCCTCGACGATGGCCTTCCGCTCGCCGTCATTCGAGTTTGCATAGCGGCGGCGCCTTGACTCCAAAATCAGCGACGCGCTCAAATAGAGGCCCCCATTCAGCTTATTCGGTGGACTCTCCGCCTTTTTGGATTTCGCCGTGATCGCGCCCTTCGAAGCTTCGGACCTGAAGATTGCCCGCGCAAAGAAACATCTCCAAGAGCTTGAAACCGAAATCGCGGCTTTCTTCAGAGCGAAGCCATATCGACTTGTGATTGAACCGTGGGAGCTCAATAACGAGACTGGCTTTGTCTCTCATGCTTGGGTGGTGCGCATCAGCGGGTCGCTAACGCCGACGGTCGCAACAATTATCGGCGACATTTTTCACAACCTCAGGACATCATTGGACACGTTGGCGTGCGATTTAGTCAGAATCGCGGGAAAGAGCGTTCAACAAGTCTATTTCCCATTTTCCGCTACAGCGAACGAACTGCCTGAAATGATAAAGCGTAGGAATATGAACCGGGCAGGAACTCATGTCACTAAAATGATAATCGATCTCGCGCCTTATAAAGGTGGCAACACCATGCTTCGCTCTATTCACGACATGAATATTCTCGACAAGCATCAGACGCTTGTCCCTGTCATTGCAGGCGGCATATCCCCGGCAATGACAATTGCATTCGATCCCGCTCGGCCGACCGACATTCCGCGTATCCCGACCAAAATTGATCGCGACGGGCAATCACTTGTGGTCATGCCGCCGATATCCAACTTACCACTCGGAACCGAATTGCCAGCTGACTGGGCAATCACATTTGATGCAAACGCAGGACCGTTAGCGGGTCGCGAAGTAATTGAAACGCTCAACCAGCTTACGGGCCTCACAGAGAGCATCGTCCAACTCTTTCGCGCTCGGTTTCCAGGGCCTTACCCCTGCCTTCGCCCAAGCGTCCCTTAGACTTTGCTCATAAGGTTCAGGATCGTAATCAAGAAAATCGTCTTGATATTCGAATTCGTCCTGAGCATCTGCCTTGCCACGTCCCGGCTTCAAGGATTCAGGATTTGAGCAAGCGCATGCAGGAGAAGTCACCAATGCGTCTCTCATGCCTAGCCTTCCTGATCCGCCATCGGCGCGGCCAACCCGCGATACATCGTCAGCGTCTTGAACATCCCGTTGATCTTAGATTCCGTCTTCGTGCCCTTCGGGAAGCCGTGCATCGATATTTTCAGCGAGGCGTCGCCGACGACCTTTTGCGGCGCGTGGACCAGCTCGGCCTCCCGCGCGCTCCGCATTAGATTGACGTTGAGCAAACCGCCGCGATCTGATTGCGATGAATGCGCGGCGTCAGGATGGGCACCACGCTGCTTCTCAATCCATTCGTTCATGCCCTTGACGGCGGGATGCGCCGGAGGTTTCTCGCCACCGATAGCGTCTCTAAATGCCCGCAGAAGCCGAGGAGCGCCCTCCTGCTTGGCGAGAGCCGCCTGAAACTTCCGCATCATCGCTGGATCGCTTAGGCCGAGATCATCATTCGGTCCGATTCCCATGGATCGCGCGACATTGCGCGCCGCTTCATGATTTCCTGGAGTCCAGCCATTCGCCCCCGCGATCAAAGCGTCCGCCGTCTGCTTTCCTTGTTTGTATTTCGCTAGCGCAAGAGCCCGCATGGCCTCAAAGCCGGCTTTCGCGTTTGGAAAGACTGCTACGCCGTGTCCAGTGTCCGTCCCGGCAGAACTGGTTGCGCCATGCGCGCGAGCCCATGGTCCGTATCCGATATTGCCGGGATTAAAATTCTTGTCCGCCCGCGTGTCATGCGGCCCCGCAACGAAATCCTTCATCGCCTGAGCCGCAGCCGCCTCGGATGGCTCGCTACGCCGCGCCTGTGGGGTTGCCCCGCGCAGCGCGCTTGGAGCGGACGGCGTAGTCGTGGCAGGCGTCTGGACGCGTGGCGTCGCGCCCTGATTGGGCGTCTGAGCGTGCGGCGTCGTGGCGGCCGGAGGCCGGGTGATATCGGTCAGTGGCGTGTGGCCTTGGCCGGCGTTAGGCGTCTCAGCTCCGCCGCCTCCTCCCATGCCACCCGACGCGCCGGGCTGATAATTAGCGTTAGTGAAGCCGCCCGAACCCTGCCGACGCGATTCCACCCACTCCTTGAACGCCGCGATAACGCCCTGCCGCGTGCCCTCGAACGTCCCCTTGACGACCGCTCTCTGGAGGATGTCTTCTCCTCGGAAAGACGCTGCTCCGGTATCGCCGCCGTAACTGACGGGCGTCAGGCGCCCATAATGGGGTTCCTCATCCGCCGGGGCGCTGATCTTCTTTCGGATCGATCGCGCGGCCGCGTGGACGCCTTTATCCTCGCCTCCAGCTCCCCCGTGCCGCATGCGGTCGAAAACTTTAGACGCGGACTCGGCGTGCCGCATGCGGTCGAACACGTCTTTGGTGGCGCTGGATGGTC
>PLZT01000601.1 GCA_003152255.1 Methylocystaceae bacterium
CAGACAACCGGAGCCAGCTCTGAGGGTCCAATCCCATCAACGGTCGTTCCTATCGGAATGATCCGACGCGGCATTGAAGCACGCTCGCTCCCTCAACTGGCGATAGGGCGCGTCATGGAGGGACCTTCGACGCTTCGCGTGCAGCGCGGCCGAAGCCGCGCGTCAATGGCCGGCTAGCAAAGATTTACGCAACCACCCGCCGCGGCAACTTTTCAATCGCCTGCTAGCGCACTTTCACGGTGAGGTCCGTGCCATCGTTGCCCGTCTCGCCGCTGAGCGGCTGGTCGGTAATGATCAGCGAGCCGCCGGTCCACAAGCGCTCCGCGATGCGGTCGCGGACGTCCGGGGCGATCTCGACGCGCTCAAGCGCTTCGGCAGGGGTCGAGGTCGACCGGCGCGGAGTTGGAGGCATCCCGGCTTGTTCGTCGACCCAGGCCTTGTTCTTCCAACGCTCGCCCTGCTCTTCGGCGGCCCGAGATGGCATCGACACGACCGACCACTTGAGCGCGGTCCCATCGTCGTTCGCCGCCGTCGCGATATAAAGGTGCGAACCCAGTGGCGTCTCAGGATCGCGCACGCTGACCGGCGCATCGAAAATGGGCGCCAGCCCCTGGCGCACGTATATCCGCTGGTCCTTCTTGCTGACCAGCACGGACACGGGCATCGCACGCCGCAGCGCTTCCTTCTTGTCATTCGCGTCGGCATCAGAAGCCGCTGTTACTTCGTTCAAGCGTCGAACGGCGTCCGCCAATTCCACGTCCTTGGCCGCGGACGCCGTTTTCGCGGTTTCGAGCTTCGTCACGGCGCCGGCGAGCGCTGCGTCGGCATTCTTCTTGGCTGTTGCCGCGGCGTCCTGTGCGATCGCGGCCTTTTCATACGCCTTGGCAAGGTGGTCAGCCTTGGCCTTGCCGAAGGCGTTGCCCCCGGCCGCTTTGAGTTCCTCCGCCGCCAGGACGGATTCCTGTTGCTTGGCGCTGGCGGCAGCCGCCGCCGTTTCGTATGTGTTGGCTGCGGCGTCGGCTTTCGAGTGAGCAGAAGCGTGGTCTGCTTCGGCCACTTTGAGCTCCGCCGCCGCACGGGCGGCTTCTTGCCGCTTGCCGCTAAGGGCCGTGAACATCTCTTTTACAGTCTTGACGGCCGCCGCGGCTTTGGTCGCGGCCTTGACCTTGAGCTGCTCGGCGTATTGGTGCGGATTGACTAACGGCGGCTCGGCGGCGCCGATCGGCGCCTGCGGCGCGCCAAGGGCGGGCGCCGCTCTGTCGGCCTCCGTCTGAACCAGCATCTTCGGCGCCGGCAGCAGTGGGTGCGCGAATTCCGCTGGCGTCACCTCTTGCGGCGAAATGACGATGCGCTCGCCGATCTTGGTCAATCCCCAAAGCTTGGTGGCGAACCCGGCGGGGAGCCGGATACAGCCGTGCGAGGCCGGATGGCCAGGCACGACTCCAAGATGCATGGCGATGCCCGACCACGTGACACGCTGCATAAACGGCATGGGGGCAGCGGAGTAAATATTCGAGCGGTGGTATCGCTCGCGGCCGATGATGGTGAAGATGCCCTTTGGCGTCGGGTGGCCGGCCATGCCGGTTGAAATCGCCGAGCGTGCGACGAGCCCGTGGTGATTGTATACGGAAACGCGCTGGTCAGCGATCGAAGCAACCACAAATAGCGGTCGCTCAGGGTTAGGGACTTCGGCAGGCTTGGTTTCACGCGCGGACTGTTCGCCGGCTGCCTTCAAGCCAAGATGGCCGTAGTCGTTTATTACGATCCGGGAGGGGGATGGCGGACGACGCTTCCAATTTCGCGCCGGCTCGGTTCGAGGTTGGTTGTCGTTGAACCAAGGAATGTAATCCTGCGCCACAGCCGGCGTCGCCTCAAAGCCGAGGGCTGCCATAACAACGCTGACGGCGAAGACCACACTCGCGAAAATCTTGCCGCCGTAGCGTCTGCGCAATCGCATGCAACGCCTCCAAATTGCAACGGAGCCACCTCTGAGTTTGAGGGATCACTAGTAATTTAATCGTAAAGGATGGCTATTGAGTGCCGTCACAAGACAAAAAACAACAAAGGCTGTGACGATTTTTTTGCGAATGTGACACCGTTGCCGCCTTGGGCCGACATTCGCCAGATTGTCCAAGGTTCGGACCCAAACATCGCCCAAGTTAGCGCTTGGGACAAGTTCGACCCCTCGCGGCGGATCGCGGGCGATCGCCACCGCGTGAACCCTCTGTAAGCGGCGCAATGGCAAAATTTTCCGCGCCTCATAGTCGATCAGTTTGCCTTCCAGCCATCGGGGGAGCGCTTGACGCAGCCGAAGCCTTTGTCACCAGCGCCTCGACCTTCGTCCTGCCAGCGGTTTCAATTGATGGTGACCCTATCGGCGCCGGTATTCCCGGTGACCGGACCAAGCGGTTACGCGAGCTCTATATTTCATTCGCGCGGGTGTCGGCGACGTAGCAAGTTCACTGATTGGCGTCGTTGGCGTCAAGCTGTTCCGCCTTTGCGCATTGATCGGCGGGTGATCTCGCGATGCTTCGCCTCCTGCCCCGCTACGCGGTTTGGCCCATTTCTCGCCGACAGCTGGCGCCTCCGCGTCGTGTGGGCCCTTCTACGTGTCTCCTCGAACAGGTCGTCGTAATCAGCCAGCTGGCTGCAATTGATGGCCGCCCAGCAGCAAACGATGTTGACCGTTAGCATGTGCTCGCCGTAACCATCGAAGAGATTGCGATAGGCGTCCGATGAGATTATTGGTCTTGCCGGTTGCTCGGAGAAACAAGCGTATTCGCTGATCCCGGCGAGGCATAGGCTTGTCAATATTCTCATCGAACGCGTTAGGACGATGTCGATGCAGCAAGGGACCACCTCAGCAATCCGAGGAGACGCCCGTGTCGTCAGAGGCGTCCTGCTCGACCTTGACGGCGTCGTGTATGTTGGTGGCTCCGCCTTGCCTGGCTCTCTCGAGGCGATTTCCCGGATTCGAGCAGCGGAGCTTCCACTCAAGTTCATCACCAACACGACGTGCCGCCCGCGCCGACGCATCGTTCGCGATCTCGCCCTGCTCGGACTTCAAGTCGCGCTGGAGGATGTCTACACGCCCGCGGCTTCAGCGCATGACTTTCTCGCGCGCCGGAACCTCGCCCCGTTTCTCGTCGTGCATTCTGAATTGCGCGAGGATTTCTCTGGGCTGAGGACAGACGGCGAGGAGGCGGTCGTCGTCGGAGATGCGGGTGAATTTTTCACATACGATTTATTGAACCGAGCTTATCGCAAGATTCTTCAAGGAGCCGCGTTTCTCGCCCTGGCCAAAAACCGCAACTTCCTCGACCACGATGGCGAACTCAGCCTCGACGCGGGCCCCTTCGTCGTCGGGCTGGAATACGCTTCCGGTCGAGAAGCCACCGTGCTTGGAAAGCCCGCGCCGACGTTCTTCAAACTCGCCGTCGAAGGCCTGCGGTGCGCCGTCGAAGATGTAGTGATGATTGGGGACGACGCGGAAGCCGATGTTGGCGGAGCGATGGCCGCTGGCCTCATGGGTGTTCTCGTCCAAACCGGCAAATACCGTCCTGATCAAGAGGCGCATCTTGCCGAACGGCCAACCCTGGTGGCCAAAAACCTAAAGGTCGCCGTCGATCTGCTTCTAAGTTGATCCGGCTTTTGCGCGCTGACGTTCAAGCCGCCAAAGGCTCGATCAGGCTCGTGTCATCGCCGCTTCCGACGGCATTTAGCTGTCCCAGTTGACCATCAGCGTAAGCTGCCATGACGCCTTCTCACCCTTCGTATTTGCGATTTAGACTAGGCGTTCAGTCTAGATGAGCTACGACGACCAGACGTTTGACCTCGCCATTTTGAAATGCCTGTAAGAACGCCTCGTAGTTTTTGAAGACCACACATCCATTAGAATCACCGTTCGGGCCGAGCATGTAAGTGTGTGCGAGGAGACCCGCCCGTCCAAACACGTTTCCGCCGCCAACGGGTTTGAGGCGCAACGCTTGCACCCCATGGAAAAGCTGCTCCCGAGGCGCAAGCTCGTAGACATCGGGCGGCGTAGCCCCGCGCATTCGTTCGTGCACGTGACGTGGATCGTCTAACCTTTCGCCCAGGCCCGAGTGAGCTTCCAATCTCGTTCCATTGGGCAGGTAGACGGTATGCGCTGAGATATCATAAACGGCGGTCCATCGATCATAGCGGGCCAGCGGGCTTCTTGCGTCGCCAAGAACGCCGCTTTCCGGAACCGCATGTGCGAGGACAGGCCCAGAAGGTTGCGGGGCGCCGAAAAGCTTCTCGGAAAACGTGCCCTTATTGGACGGAGTGGCTGGCGGAGTGAACTTTCCATCCTGCTGCGCTAAAAGGCGGACGGGAACTTGGAACGAGCTAAACAGGCCGATCATTGTTCCTAGCCAAAGCATGAATCCACCGGAAAAAAAGGCAATTTCTATTTGTCTAGATGGCGAAACGTCGTAACGACGCCAGGTCCAAATGCTCAGAGCTAAGAGGGCCCCCGCGGCAATGGTTGAATAGACGTAAAGTCCGTCCATGAGACTCCCCATCAGCTTGGAACCCTGGAGGAATACTAATTCCATAAGGCATGGACGGTAAAGCCATATCCCTCATCAGCCGGAAGCCCGCGAAGCGGCTTATGGCGCCCCAGAATGCGTTTGTAGCGGCAATTTAGGGTTCAGCCCGCTCGAACGAAGCGCCCGTGACGCAAGTTGACCAAGTGCGGAAATGGGGCATGGCTTGATGGCAGTCCTTATCCCGCCGCAACATTTGTTGCATTCCCGCTTCGCGTATCTGACGGAAAAAAGCCCTGAGGAAACCCAGGGCCTTTCTATCGTCATCACCTTTGAGGTGCGGACTAGAAATCCATTCCGCCCACTCCGCCCATTCCGCCGCCGCCGGGCATTGCGGGCGCATCCTTCTTCGGGTGCTCGGTGATCGTCGCTTCCGTGGTGACGATCAGTCCGGCGATCGACGCGGCGTCCTGAAGAGCCGTGCGCACGACCTTGGTCGGATCAATGATGCCGAGCTTGACGAGATCGCCAAACTCGCCGGCCTGTGCGTCGTAGCCGTAGCTATATTCCTTGGAGTCGAGGAGTTTGCCAACCACGACCGCGCCGTCGCCGCCAGCGTTGTCAACGATCTGCCGGGCCGGCGCCTGGATTGCCCTGCGCACGATATCGACGCCGGTCTTTTGGTCGGAATTGGCGACCTTCACGTTGTCGAGCGAGGCGATCGAACGCAGCAGCGCGACGCCGCCGCCCGGCGAAACTCCCTCTTCCACGGCCGCGCGGGTGGCGTTGAGCGCGTCGTCGACGCGGTCCTTCCTTTCCTTGACCTCGACCTCGGTCGCACCGCCCACGCGGATCACCGCGACACCACCCGCGAGCTTGGCGAGGCGCTCCTGCAACTTCTCGCGGTCATAGTCCGACGTGGTCTCTTCGATCTGCGCTTTGAGCTGGCCAATGCGCGCCTCGATGTCCTTCTTAACGCCGGCGCCGTCGATAATCGTTGTGTTCTCCTTGTCGATGCGCACGCGCTTGGCGCGGCCGAGCTGGGCCAGCGTCACATTCTCAAGCTTGACGCCCAGATCCTCGGCGATCAACTCGCCGCCGCTGACGATAGCGACATCTTCCAGCATGGCCTTGCGGCGATCACCAAAGCCCGGCGCCTTCACGGCGCAGATCTTCAGCCCGCCCCGCAGCTTGTTGACGACCAGCGTGGCGAGCGCTTCCCCCTCGACGTCTTCGGCGATGATCAGCAACGGCTTCCCGGTCTGCACCACCGCCTCGAGGATCGGCAGCAGAACCTGCAACGACGAAAGCTTCTTCTCGTGGATCAGAATATAGGGGTCGTCGAGTTCGGCGATCATCTTCTCGGCGTTGGTGACGAAGTAAGGCGAGAGATAGCCGCGATCGAACTGCATGCCTTCGACGATTTCGGTCTCGGTTTCGAGGCTCTTAGCTTCTTCCACCGTGATCACGCCTTCATTGCCGACTTTCTCCATCGCCTTGGCGATTTCCCGGCCGATGAATTCGTCGCCATTGGCCGAGATCCTGGCGACCTGGGCGATTTCGTCGTTCGAGGTGAGCTTCTTTGAGTTTTTGGCGAGATCCGCGACGACCGCCTCGACGGCGAGGTCTATGCCGCGCTTCAAATCCATCGGATTGAGGCCGGCGGCCACGGCCTTGGCGCCTTCGCGAGCGATCGAGGCCGCGATCACGGTCGCGGTGGTTGTGCCGTCACCGGCGGCGTCGTGCTGCTTCGAAGCAACTTCGCGGACCAGCTGGGCGCCGAGGTTTTCGAAGCGGTCAGAGAGCTCGATCTCCTTGGCGACAGTGACACCGTCCTTGGTGATACGCGGGGCGCCATAGGATTTCTCGATCACGACGTTGCGGCCCTTGGGACCAAGCGTGACTTTCACTGCGTTGTTGAGGATTTCCACGCCGCGCAGAATGCGATCACGCGCGTCGGTGGCGAAACGGACGTCTTTGGCAACCATTTATTGAACTCCTAGGGGAGAGAGGAAGCGTTAGCGGCGGGTCCCGTTCAGCCGACGACACCCATGATGTCGCTTTCCTTCATGATGAGCAGGTCCTCGCCGTCGACCTTGACCTCGGCGCCGGACCACTTGCCGAACAGCACGCGGTCGCCAACCTTCAGGTCGAGGGGAGTGAGCTTTCCGCTTTCGTCTCGGCCGCCCGGACCAACCGCGATGACTTTGCCTTCTTGCGGCTTTTCCTTGGCGGTGTCGGGGATGATGATCCCGCCTTTGGTCTTTTCCTCACCCTCAAGGCGTTTGACACAGACCCGATCATGCAGGGGACGAAATGCCATTTTGTGTTCTTCCTGTTCTGGGCCCGCTGACGTCGAAAAAGATCGAGCCACGGGAAAGGGAAAAGTAAACGCCCAACAAGTCGTTGAGCACTTATGAACGCCCCTATGGCCTGTCAAGGGGCCAAGCGCTAGAGCCAATCGCTCTACATTCTATTCGAAATCTTGAAGCTTGCGGCTTGGAGTCGCGATGCCGATCGGCGCGGTAACCCGCAGCACGGGAACCATGCATCGCGGCGGCAATTTGGGGTTTAGCGGACCCGTTCGAACAAAGCGCCCGTTTCCTTCCACGCAACCGTCTACAATACCTTCAATGTTCAACGACACCTGCTCTGTCGACCAACGCATCGGCAGTTTCGGGCTATGGCTCGCAGCGCCTGGAGCGACGCGACGGTCGCCGCGGTTTAAGTCGAGAACTCGATGGTGCTTCCGCGCGCCCATTCACCGTCCATTCATTTGCAGGATGTTTGACTTCGCGCGATTAAAAGGCTCATGGACAAGGCTACTCATGTCGCGGATCTTCCTCTCGCATTCGAGCAAGAACAATTTCGAGGCCGTCGCGCTTCGCGATTGGCTGAACGAAAACGGTTGGGACGATGTCATTCTCCAATACGATCCAGACCAGGGCGCCCTTCCCGGCGATCGCCCGCGGCGCGCATTGCAGGAAAACGTCGCGCGCTGTGAGGCCGTGATCTTTTTAGTCTCGCGCGACTGGCTCGATTCGCAAGAGCGCCGCGACGAATACGAATTCGCGCGCAAAGTCGATAAGGCCGTCTTTGTCGTGCTGATCGAGAAGCTTACGTCCGACCCGCAACTGCTTGGCCTTCAGGAACCCCATGGCCTCATGTCGCTCGTCTCGGGTGAAGACGATCGGTCGTTTTGCGTCGCGCCGGTCGGCGGGCAAGACGAGCGGCGGATGAGCTTTTCGGTCGAGGGACTCGGGCAGCTTAAGGCTAAGCTGAAGCGCATCGGAATCGATCCGCGCTTCTTCGACTGGCCGCCGCGGGGCGAGCCTGAGCGGGCGCCCTATCGCGGACTTGAGCCCTTCGAGGCCGTGGATGCCGGCATATTCTTTGGCCGCGAAGAGCCGTTGATCGAGGCGCTCGATGTCCTGCGCGGCCTCGCCGAGGCGCCGGCTCCGCGGCTCTTCGTCGTAATCGGGGCCTCGGGCGCCGGGAAATCCTCGTTCCTCCGCGCGGGGTTGTGGCCCAGGCTGGCGCGCGATGACGGTCACTTCCTGCCATTGCCCATCGTGCGCCCGGAGCGTGCGGCGATGAGCAGCGCCGATGGATTTGTCGCCGCGCTCGCCCGCGCCGCCGAGAAAGCCGGCTGCGAGACGAGCGCGGCGCGAATCCGCAAGGCGCTCGCTGGCGCCGCGGATGGGCTGCGGCCTTTGCTGAGAGACCTAGCGGCGCGCGGCGCCACGGCCGCGACCAGCTCGACGCCGCCGACGCTGGTCGTCACTATAGATCGGGCGGAGGAATTGTTTCACGCGGAAAGCGCCCGCGAAGGCCAGAGCCTGTTGGAGCTGCTGCGGGATCTCGCGACGACGGACGATCCCCCCGTCGTCGTTGTTTTTGCGATGACCTCGGACTCATACGATGCTCTCGCGGAGGCAAAAGCGCTCGAAGGCCTGCGGCAACGCGTCTTTCCGCTGGCGCCCATGCCGAGCGACGGCTGTCAGGCGGCGATTGAGCGCCCGGCGGAGCGAGTCGCGCAGGCGGGCGGCAAATTGGAGATCGACCCCGACCTGACGTCAGCCCTGCTCAAAGACCTGGAAAAATGCGGCAACGACGCTTTGCCCTTGCTGGCCTTCGTATTGGAGCAGCTCTATCGCGTCTTCGGCGCGACCAAACGCATCGCGCGCGCGGATTACGAGGCTCTCGGAGGGCTCGCCGGCGCGATTGACGCCGCGCTCGGGCGCGTCTTCGAGGCGGCGGATAAGGACGTGCGCATCCCCAAACAACAGGAGGCGCGGCTTGCGCTGATGCGGCGCGGGCTCGTTCCCTGGCTCGCTGGCGTCGATCCGGCGACGAGAACGGCGCGCCGTCGCATCGCCGGAGCCGCGCAAATCCCGCAAGATGCGCGCCCGCTGATCGATCTTCTCGTTGGCCAGCGCCTGCTTGCGCACAAGCTCAACCATGCCACGGGCGACGCGACGTTTGAACTCGCCCATGAGGCGCTGCTGCGTCGATGGGCGACGCTCAAGGATTGGCTGGACGAAGATTTTGAATGGCTTGCGAGGCTCGAAGGCGTTAAGCGCGCCTCGCGGGAGTGGGAAGTCCATTCGCGCTCTCGCGCCTATGCGACGCATGCCGGCGCGCTGTTGGAGGAGGCGGAGCGCCTTTACGCGCGGCCGGACTTCACGGCGCGCCTGGACGCGACCGATCGCGCCTATCTCGCCGCCTGCATCGAAAAGGCGAAACTCGTCCGCGAGGAAGAGAGGGCGCAGGGCCGCGCACGAGAGGAGCAAGTGCGCGAAAAGAGCGAGAGGCTTATCAAGCGCGCGCGGAATGCGCGGTGGGAGGCATGGATTTCTTCCGTGGGTCTCGCGGCCGCGCTTGCCATTGCAGCGCTGGGCGGGTGGCAATGGCTAACCGCGACGCAGGCGAAGAGGGAAGCGCAGGCGCAGCGGGAACGCGCGGAGAGAACGCTGGCGCAGGTGGCCGACGCGGCGAACGGATTGGCGTTTGATCTGGCGGAAAAATTCGGGGATCTGTCGGCGGTGCCGGCGCTGATCAAAGCGGATATTTTGAGCGAAACGCGCAAGCTGCAAGAGCAGTTGCTCGCCGGCGGCGCAAAAGGCGACAATCTGCTGCGCGGCGAGTCCGTCGTTCTCAACGAGATTGCGCAAGCGCGACTCGCCATGGGCGACTCCGTGGGCGCGCTCGCCGCCGCGCGGCAGTCGGCGGCTCTGATGGCGGCTCTTTCGGCCGCCGAGCCGGATAATGCCGGTTGGCGGCGGGACTTGTCCGTGAGCTATGAAAAACTCGGCGACGTTCAGCAGGCCATGGGCGATCTCGACGGGGCGCTGAAGTCCTTTCGCGACGACCTCGGCATCGCCGCGGCTCTTTCGGCTTCCGATCGCGACAACGCCCAAAGGCGCTGGGATCTGTCGATAAGTTACGAAAAACTCGGCGACCTTCAGCAGGCGCGGAACGATCTTAATGGGGCGCTGAACTCCTATCGCGAGGCGCTCGCCATCAGGGAAAAGGTTTCAGGCTCCGATCCCGGCAACGTCGGATGGCAGCGCGATCTTGCGGTCAGCCTCGAGCGTGTTGGCGCGACACTGACGCGGCAAGGCGACGCCACAGGAGCGATCGCCGCTTTCGAACAGGCGCTGGCCGTCTATCGCGGGCTCGCCCGCGCGCATCCCGACGATGCGCAGTCGCTTGCGTTCTCGATCGTGCCGCATTGGCGGCTCGCGGAGTTGGACAGGGCCAAACAGCGCGAACATCTCGAAGCCGCGCTCGCGATTTTGGAGCCGCTGGCGGCGGCGGATCGCCTGGATGCGAAGCGGCGCGGCTGGCTCGCGCAGATCAAGGCGCAATTAAAGGCCCTGGGCCAAGCCGCGCCCGCGCCGCGCTCGCCTGCCGTCGAGCCGGCGCAGCGCCAAGAGTGACGGGTCGCGGTCGACCGGAACACGAAGCTCGCGCCTCGCGAGGGCGCCGCTTTCGCCCAAGCCGTGCCGCAATGCTCGCCGAAACTTCACGGCCGGACAACCGAGGCAAGACAATGATCGGGAATTCACGATGAAACGATTGTGGCGACGACCGAAAGCCCTTGTTTTTTGGATGAGCCTCGCGTCGACGCTCGCATTGGCCGCGCTCACCGCACCGGGGCAAGCGGCCGCGCAAGGCTTCTACCCTCCCTATGGCTACTATCCCCCTCAACCGATCATAGGATCCGAACCCGAGTCCGAACCCGAACCCGAACCCGGCATTTCGCGAAGTGATGTCGCGGCGATATTGGCGCGGCATGGATATCGCCTCGTGGGTCCGCTGCAGGACCACGGAGACCGGATCGTCGCATCCGGCGTCGACGCCCGCGGTGGCATGGCGAGGTTCGTCGTCGATCCGGATGAAGGGGAGATCCTGAGATCTTGGCCGGTCAGCCCCGCTTTTGGACATGGAGGGCCCGATGAGGGATTCGCCGTTCCAGGGCCTTACGGGCCGATGGAAGAGGGCGATCTTGGCAGCTATGGCGCGCCGGAAGGCCACGTCCATGCGCGTCGCAACGAGGGCGGATCGCCCGATCGATATGCGCGTGGTCCTCAGGCCGCGCGCCACGCCGACGAAACTCCAACGGCGTCGCGCCGCGCCAAGCTGGCCATGCATTCGGCGGAAAATCCAGCGCGTCGCGCGGTCCAACATCCTTCGCCCTCGCAAGCGACGAAGGTTCGGCCCCTTACGGCAGCCGCCCCCGCCTCGACGCCCGCTCGCCCAGCGCCGGCGCCGCCGGGACAGGTGCGGGCCGTCATCGGGCCGCCGGCCAAAACATCAACGTCGCCCGCTCCTATCCAAACGATGACAGCGCCTCCTTCTTCCGCACACAGCTCCGCGCGGGCGAGCGCGCCGAATCTCTCGAGCCCTATGTCGCCACAGCCACGCCCTCTGGAGATCGAAAATGAGGCTGCGCCGAAGTCAAACATCGGTAAGTGATTATTTCCCATGACAGTCTAAGCAAGGCGGACTCTGTCGTGTTTGCCGTCATCGATACAGCGTCGCGAGGCTCGTCGAACGTTTCCAGGCCATGCTCCGAAAGAAGGACGCCGCGGCTCTCGATCCATGGATCGATGACGCCAAGAACAGCTTGATCGCCTTTTTCGTTCGCGGCGCCATCGAGGACAAAGCAGCGGTGCGCGCCGCCATCGACAGCCCTTGGTCGAATTGCCAGACCGAGGGACAGATCACAAAGCTCAAACTCGTGAAACGCCAAATGTATGGCCGCGGAAAAATCGACCTGCTTCAAGCCCGGCTGCTTGGAGCGCCGTAAGCCCAATCAGCCACCATCGAAAGTGCGTCAGAGCCACGATTGGAATCCGATTTACAGGCGGGCGGGCGCGCCGCCCGAATCCCTCGCTGGACGACGATCCGAGTCAGCGGCTACTCGGTAAGCTTCCGGCCTGCACCGCGGGGG